>JADKCL010000042.1 GCA_016718825.1 Bacteroidota bacterium
TGCCGAGCTGCTTGCGAGTTTTTTCGTCCTTGCCGGTCAAAATCAATAGTAGGTCGCCCGGTTTTGCTTCCATGCGGGTCACCCATGCGCGCAGGTCGGCTTCGTCGTAGAATTTGTCCACGGAAGACTTTACCGATCCGTCGAGGTTGACCTTGACGTAAATCAAGCCTTTGCACCGATTTGGGGCACTTTCACCCATTCCGTCAGGCCGTCGAGGTCCTTGCGCGTGTATTCGCTTGCGCCCGGGACGCAGATGCCCGCGACCAATTCGCTGTCGTTGAAAACCGCGAAGTCCTTGTGCTTGGCGAGGTCGCTGATGTCCCTGATTTCCATCCCAAAGCGGATGTCGGGCTTGTCGCTGCCGAATCTGCGCATGGCTTCCCCGTAGGTCATTGCGGGATTTCGAGAATTCCAGGCCTTTGATTTCCTTGAAGAGGTGGCGGAACAACCCTTCGAAGGTCTTCAGAATGTCGCTCTGCTCTACAAATGCCATCTCGCAGTCGATCTGCGTGAATTCAGGCTGACGGTCGGCACGCAAGTCTTCGTCCCGGAAGCAGCGCACGATCTGGAAATAACGGTCGTAGCCACTCACCATCAGGATCTGCTTGAAGGTCTGCGGCGACTGCGGCAGGGCATAAAACTGCCCGGGGTTCATCCGCGAAGGGACGATGAAGTCACGCGCGCCTTCGGGCGTGCTTTTGATCATATAAGGCGTCTCGATTTCGAGGAAACCGAGGCTGTCGAGGAATTTCCGCGTTTCGATGCCGAGGCGGTGACGCAGCTGCATGTTGCGTTGGAGCGGCCCGCGGCGCAGGTCGAGGAAGCGGTATTTCATCCGCAGCTGATCCTGACCGTCGGTTTCTTCTTCGATCATAAATGGCGGGACCTTGGATTCGTTCAGGATTTCGATGGATGTCGGCACGATTTCAATGTCACCGGTGGGGATTTTTGGATTTTTGCTGGTACGTTCGGTGACGATGCCGGTGACCTTGACGACGAATTCGCGGCCAAGGGTTTGGGACACTTCGTAGAGCGCCGCGTTGTCTGCATGGGACATTGACCTGCGTGATGCCGTAGCGGTCACGGATATCGACAAAGTTGAAGTGACCGTGGTCACGCGCTTTTTGGACCCATCCAGCGAGGGTGACTTCTTGACCGACATGTGCGAGGCGGAGTTCGCCGCAGGTATGTGAACGATGCATTTTCGATAGCTTTTTTGGAGGTGCAAAGATAGGGAAAAAGAAGGCACAGGAGAAATGCGCCGGAGGCAAATGTTGAATACCCCGTGTGGCGAGAAACGGGCTCCGTGCCGCACGCCACACGAACATTGCCTCGGGCGAAAAACCACTATCAGCAACCGTACAATCGAACCGGACATTCCGGGCAAGCCGACGAATAGCTCCAATCCTCAGACGAAACACAAAACCTGCCCTCACGGGATTTTCATGGATATACTGCTGCTTTTGCAAGAAAAATTCATCTGTCCTGATCTCCTCTGGATAGTTTTCCCTGTCCCAAAATTGCCTTTGCGTATCCATTGCCAACGTCCGACCAAAGTAGGAAAATCGGTCCATCAGCCATTCCTTTCTGCTTTCGCGCGGGTTTTTCTCAATTGTTTCGAGCAGAAGTTTGCCCGTGTAGCTTTTGAAGGCTCGAACAACCTTCCCTAAATCACCTTCGGGACATGCGACGATCATGTGGAGGTGGTTGGTCATCAGGCAGAAGGCATAGATTTCAAGGCCTTTGCTTTCTGAGCAGAATTGGAGGTTGGTGGCAATGATTTCACGGTATTCAGGACGGATGAATACGTCTGTCCATCCGGCGACGGTGAGTGTCATAAAATAGACGCTGCCATTGAAGAGTTTGGAGTCTTTTGCCATTTTGGTTTTGATTGAGCTTGGCTACGAAGGTACAAATTTTGTAAATCTCGCAAATCTACCTGGCCGATTTCGTTGCTCACCAGGGCACAATGGTCTGGTAGCCCTGTGGCGACGCCACGGGCTCGAGGGCGGCGGCATCCTGCCGCACGCCGACCGAACATTTGCCTCCGGCGTAAAACCTTCCTTCCATAGTTTCCCCAATTCGGACCTTTCATCCCCAATTTCTTCCCATCCATGTTGCCATTCTTCGCATTTGCCGAATCTTTTGTAATTTGACCGCAAAGGAAAAAGAAGCATGAGCAAGCTCAGAGTTCTGATTGCCGACGACGAAGCACCCGCACGCAAGAAAATGGTGCGGATGTTGGCAGAATATGAAAGCATTGAAATCGTCCACGAAGCGGAAAATGGCCTCGATGCCCTCGAACACATCGAGAAATTGAAGCCCGACATCGCTTTCCTCGACATCGAAATGCCGGGCCTGAATGGCATTGAAGTCGCCACCAACCTCACCGGCGACCACATTCCCTTCATCGTTTTTGCCACGGCCTACAACGAGTATGCGATCAAAGCCTTCGAATTGAATGCGATCGATTACCTGCTCAAGCCCTTCAACGAAGAGCGTTTGGCGCAGACCATCGACAAAATCGAGGCAAGCCCGCGTGCCAAGACCATCGAGCAGCAGCAACAAGGCATCTCCGAACTCGAGCGCAACGATAGCCTTCGTCTGCCCTTCAGCAACAAAATTCCGATTCCGACATTCGACAGGTACAAACTCATCGACTACGAAGACGTGATTTTGATCGAAGTCGAAGAGCGGAATACCGTCCTCTACACCAAGGACAAAAGCTATACGCTCAACCAAACGCTGGATTACTTCGAAAAGAAGCTTCCCACCGACCGCTTCCTGCGCGTGAACCGCAGCAGCTTGATCGGTTTGGAGCACGTCCAAGAAATCGTGATCTGGTTTGGCAACCGCTTCAAAATCATCCTCACCAACGGCAAAGACGTCATCAGCAGCCGCGAGAAGAGCAAGATTCTGAAGCAGGTGCTCAAGTTCTGAAGCAGAATTTTCAGAATTCTCGGAATAACGGGATTAGCTTCGCTGAACGTTCCAGAATTTCCAGAATCGCTTGGTGTTGTTGCTGAGCAGAATTCTCAGCTGGCGCTACTGAAGAATCAACCTTGGTGTTGAATTGCTGCTGCCCAGAATTCAGCACAATGGTGAAATTCAACACGCATGTGAATTCTGTAAATTCTGAGAATTCTGCTTTAGATTTGGACTATGGACTTCAACGAGACTAAAAAATCATACCCCGCTTGGGTCAAGGACTTTGCCCATAAGTACCGTTCACGCACCATCAGTCAGTATTTGCTGCATGGGAACATCAACGATTACCTGCGCGTTGGGGACGGCGATGCCACCGATTATCTCCTGTTGCGCGATTTTTTGAGCAACGAATTGTTCAAAAGTGCCAACATCGTCGTCTTCTATGACCGCAGTTCGGGCATCCGATTCAAGACCAGGGAAATGAAGGTCGATTTCCTGCGTTCGTTGGAGGCTTACGACACTGTGAATGGAACCAACTTCGCCAAGTCGATTCCGGCGGATCCGGTCAGAGCCTTTTCCTTGCTCGAAATGCACTTTCGCAAGCGGCTCATGGACAACCGCGGCTTTTCGATCACATTTATCATTGAATACGCCGAGACCCTCGTCCCGATGGCCAATGCGGCCAATTATGGAGCTGAGGACCGCGCCATTTTGGTCTTTTTGCAGCGCTGGGCGAGCGAAGGGCTGTTCCGTCTCGATGACTTGGTGATTGTCTTGCTCACGGAAAATGTCGTGAACCTCAATCAGCAATACGTCAAGAATCCCTACAATTTCGAAACCAATATCCCTTATCCCGACGAATCACAGCGTTTGGGCTATATCGAATGGTTTCTGAACAAAGCAGCACAGCGAAATCCGTCGTCCAACCCCCGTGGCCTGCTCGAAATGAGTACGGATGTGTTGTCCAAAAACACTGCGGGCTTGAACATCGCCCACCTGCGGGTGTTGCTCAGCGAACTCGTCGAAAACAACCTGCAGTTCACTTACGGTGACCTCAACCGCAAGAAAAAGGAGCTGATCGAGGCAGAAGCCGGCGGATTGTTGGAATTTGTTCAAAGCAAATATTCGCTGGCGGATGTGGCAGGGCATAAATATGCGAAGTCCCATTTGCTCGAAACGGCATCCGCAGTCAAAAATGGCCGGAACGACGTCGTGCCCATGGGTTACCTCGTCGCAGGACCCGTTGGCACAGGCAAAACCTTCTTGATTACCTGTTTTGCGAATGACATCGGTGTACCGATGGTGATTCTCAAGAACTTCCGCTCCAAATACCAAGGCGAAACCGAAGGCAATCTGGAGAAGGTTCTGAACTTGCTCAAGGCCATGACGCCCGTGGCGGTGATGATCGACGAGGCGGACGCTTACCTCGGTCAGCGCAACAGCGAAGGCGACAGCGGCGTGAGCAGCCGGGTGTTTTCGATGATTGCGAGCTTCATGAGCAATACCGACAACCGCGGAAAAATTATCTGGTTCTTGGTGACCGCCCGCCCGGACCTGATGCCCGTGGACTTCAAGCGCCAAGGTCGTGCCGAGGAACATATCGCGCTGTTTTATCCGGAGACGGTCGAAGAGAAGAAAGAACTTTTCGTCACGATGCTCAAGAAGACCAATCTCAAATACTTTGATCCCGAGTCTTTGGGCGACGAATTTTTCAAAACCACGACGGTCACATCAGGTGCCGAAATGGAGGCAGCCTTAACGCGGGCCAAGTTTCGCGCGGTTTCGCAAGGCGTAGAGTTGGTGACTGCCGAGATCGTCAAAGCTGCATTCGACGACTTTTTGCCGCCAACCTACCCCGCCGAGATCGAATTGATGAACTACGCAGCGGTTTTGGAATGTACTTCCAAGGCCTTGTTGCCTGAGAAGTACAAAGCGATGACGCGACAAGATGTGGTCGCGAAGGTGCAGGAGCTCAAGGATTTGGTGGAGCAAAACATCTAAGAATCAGAGCTTGTAGGTCATTTTCACCAGTTTAAAAAACCAGGTTTCGGGGAGGCGCTTGCGCAACCATAGAAGCATGGGACCGGGTTGACCGACAGCGTAGCGGAGGCGGTTACTTGTGCTGTTGGCTGCCTTCAGGATGGTATGGGCAACTTTGTCGGGGCCTGCGGCCTTTTTGGTGGATTCCGCTGCGACTTTTTCGGCATTTTGGTTGAAAGCATCATAGGCGCGTGTATGCTCGGGCATCACGAAGTGCCGGCTTGTGCCATAGAATTCCGTCTGAATCGGGCCGGGTTCGACGAGTTTGACGCGAATGTTGAATTGCGCCAATTCGTATTGAAGGGATTCCGTGAAGCCTTCCACCGCCCATTTTGTGCCATGGTAGATGCTGAAGGCGGGAAATGTAATTCGGCCACCCATGCTTGAAATCTGCACAATGGTTCCGCCGCCTTGTTCGCGCATGATGCGAATGGCCGCCCGCGTCACGCGCATGAGGCCGAAAACATTGGTGTCAAATTGTTTTTGAATCACTTCGTCGCTGAATCCTTCGAAGGCACCGTCCACGCCATAGCCAGCATTGTTGACGACCACGTCCAGTCTGCCAAAGTCCTTGACAACGGCGGCCACGGCTTGTTCAATGCTTTCAGGCTTGGTCACGTCGAGTGCATAGACCTTCACGCCGGCAACATTCTTGAAGGTCGTGTCCTTTTCCGGGGTGCGCATGGTGGCCGCTACGTTCCAGCCTTGCTTGGCAAATTCAAGTACCGCTGCCTGCCCGATGCCGGAGGAGGTGCCCGTGATCAATACTGTCTTTTTCATCGAATGCGTTATTTAATGGAATAAATATTCTAAGTTAATGCAAAAAAATAGTCACCGTTTGATGCTGTCCCAGCAAAGCGTGAAGGCATCATCGACGAATTGTTGATCAAGCTTCGCTTCGCCCGAAATGACAAGGTTGGAGACTTCATTGGCTGCGCCAATGAGATTTGCCGCCAACAGCGGATTCGGCATGGATTTGATCAGCATGGCCGCTTTTCCCTTGTCGAGCAATTCAAAGAGCGCTTGATAGGCGACGTCCCCGATACTCTGCGCTTCCGCATCCAAAAAGTGTGATCCGTGTGCCTGCTCGATGAAAAGGTGTTCCTCGTGTGCTTCAATGCGGTTTTTGAGGTAATTCACAAACACCTTTCTGAGCATCAGCGGATAGGGATTTGCAGGATCAATCTCTGCAAAGATGCGTTCGGTATGCGATCCTTTGATGCTTTTGAACAGCGAATTGATCAATGCCTCCTTGCTTTCGAAGTAGGTATAGAGTGTCCCCATTCCGATGCCAGCTTCCTTTCCGATCGCTGCCATCGTGAGTCCGGTGAGCCCATGCTGCCGCACAAGGACCAATGTGGCCTTGAATATGGACTGGACTTTTTCCGGGTCTTTGGGTTTCATGACGCAAATATAATGGAATTATTATTCCATTAACTGGCGGCTAGAAAAAATATTGACCGCAATGGGTTCAGCGTACGCCTGTCGGAAGAAGGAAATTGGACGGACAGGGAAATTTCCAACTCCCAAGATTCAGTCATGCGAAAAGGCGCCATTCGTGGTTTTTCCTTTGATTATTGTCAATTCCTCACGATTTTGGATGTTTTGGTGGAATCGGTATTGAAAAAACTGCTCATTTTCTGGCTTGGCTTGCTCGCAGTAAACGTTGTTCACGCGCAACGTTTCGGAGATTTTATGTCCTTGCAACCACAGGGTCCGCTGGAAAACATGGTATTGCCGCCGACGCATGACTGGCAAATGCTGATCCGAACCGGCGACAGCCTTACGACCGGTGGCGTGATGCCCGTCAACAGCGATTTTACCGGTTACGTGCCGATACTCGGGAGCAGCCGACATGGTTATTTGAGCGTAAGTTCGGAGGCGATCCCCGGTGGGGTAACGGTGCTGGAGATAGAATACGATTCGCTGTCAGGCTTGTGGGGCATCCTGAATTCGCACAAGGTGGATTTTTCAGCCTTTGAAGACAGCGGATTGGTGGGTACCGCCCGCAATTGTTCGGGTGCGGTGACGCCTTGGGGTACGGTGATCACCTGCGAAGAGCAGCAGAGCTACCTGGATTTGAACCAGGATGGTTATTTCGATCTCGGTTGGGCGATCGAAATCAATCCAGTGACGCATACGGTGGTGGACCACGATCGTGACCATATTCCCGACAAGCTTTGGGCACTTGGGAATTTCCGGCATGAAAATGCTGCCTTCGCCTCGGATTCCGTCACGGTGTATCAAGGTGAAGACGACGTCGGGCATGGATTTTTGTTCAAGTTCGTGGCGCATCAACCGATGCAATTGGACAGTGGTGACCTTTTTGTTTTGCAGGTTACGGGCGACTCGGGTGTATGGCTGCAAGTGCCGAATGTGAGCCAATGGGACCGCAACCGCACCGTTTTCATTGCCGACAGCGTCGGCGGGACCGAATTCTACCGCATCGAAGACGTGGAAATTGGCCCTGATGGCAAAGTCTATTTCGCATCGACATTTGCCAGCAGAGTTTACCGCTTCTTGGATCTTGGGGATTCGGTGCAGCAATTCGAGATTTTCATCGATTATGGTCAACTGCCGGTGCAGCACCGAAATGGCGTCTCGGCGATACAGTTTGCCGTTCCTGACAACCTGGTTTTTGATGGCGAAGGCAATCTTTGGGTAGCGCAGGACGGTTCGGGGAATCATCTGTTGGTTTTTGGGCCTGGGCATACGACGATATCGCCCGACGTCCGCGTCTTCACCACGGCGGTTCGGGGATCGGAACCGACGGGTATGACCTTCAGCCCTGATTTTCGGTTCCTTTTCATGTCTTTTCAGCACCCCTCGTACGGCAATTACGTGCCGAGCATGGATGCTTCTGGAACTTCCTACCGGTTTAACCGCGATGCGACGTTTGTATTTTCCCTAGCGGCCGATTTGGGAAACCCGCTTCCCATGGCTTCCAACCTTGAGGAAAAGAATGCCATCCAAGTGTTTCCAAATCCTTCAAGTGATTGGATCTGGGTTCGTATTCCGGAGAATTGGGCTGGGGAAAAGCAGATTCAGCTCGTGGATCTCCTGGGGCGCAAGCTCCTGGAAGTTGAGGCAAATGCCAACAATCCCACCGCCGTTGACATACAGGGAATTCCGGCCGGCAATTACCTGCTAACGGTGAAAAGCAATGATCGTCTGGCAGGACGATTGATCACGAAACGCTGATTTTGGTTCCAATCCTGCATTTTGGAACATTCCCGACTTCCAGTCCCTCGTTATTCGTTGCGGTCGGTTGGCACCGAACTCACATTGTCATTGGCATCGACGATGATTTCGTATTCCCAGCATTCATCCATGATCACGGAGAAGCTTGTATCATTTGCTACTTGAAATGCGATGGTGTACTGGACCGCACCCGGTGCATAAAAAGCATATTCTGAGACAGTGCCAGGCATGATGTTGTTGATGTTGACCGTATTTCCACCGGTGGTCATAATTTGAACGCTCACTTTGTCAGTGCCATTGTTGACAATCCGAGCTCTAGGATCCTCGTTTCTACATTTCTTGCAACCTACAAAGCCAAGGCTCAAAACGATCAAGGGGAGAACAAAAAGTAACTTCTTCATATTGGGTGCACCATCATTTTGATGCGTGGTAAAGATAGCATTTCTGAACGCCATGGATAAAACTAAGTTAGCCGGTACCTGTAGGCATGCCGCGAGCGGAGCTTGAAGACAACACGGGGCTGCTGCCATCGCCTTCCAATGAAGAATGTTGGGTTCAACTTCTTCGCGCGGCAAGGTGAATTACATTTTCGCGTCCTTTTTCGCTATGCTGTTGTCCTACTCCCCCGCCATCTTGTTGCCCAAAAAGCCTTGAGGCTATAGGTAAACAGCAAAACGGTGTGCAAAGCCAAGATTCCCAGGGTGATCCGATTGCCTTCGGGCAAATGGAAATAATCGGTCAAAAGTAACGCCGTGATGCCCTCCAAGCCCAGCAAAACGAAGTGCCAGAAGAAAATATCAAAGCCTTTTTGCCCTTTGGAGCGGGAAAGCAGTTGGCAAGAAAGAAGCCACAAAACAGCAGGAATGATCAAATAAACCAGCATAAACAACGATTAGGTCGAATTCTGAGGCAAGAAAGCGACCGCATTCCACTGGGCAATGGACAAATTTCGGGGAAGGTAACGCCAAGTCGTTTCAGTTGGCCAATGTGCTATTGCCCCTCCCCCTTCATATCCTTCAGCAACTTCAAACTCATTCCTCCGATCAGCACGACAATCAATCCGATGCCGACCCAAAGGAAGACGGGTTGCTGGTAAAATGGCTTTTCAACTTCTGTGGCGACGGGCTGCGGTGCATTGGGCGAAGGCGCAGCATTCCCTGATCCTGTGGGTTCTGTTGGAACGGCAGGCTTGATCAAATCCACGACATTGCCGACCGCAGCCGCCGAACGAGCCTTTGGAAGATCATTCTTAAAATAGGTCAAGTCGTATTCAGGAGCCCGCAGCGTTTCATCGCCAATCAGCAGCTTGTATTGACCTTTGGTTTCCAGTTTGGCGGTGAGGTATTGCTGCCGTTGCCGCGCTTGTACCCCCGCGATGCGAATCGGCTTGTCGTCTTTGTTTTCGATGACCATCCGCCAATGCCATCCTCTGATATGGTCAAAAGCCAGCTGATTCAAGGCCTTCGAATTCAACTGCAGCTGCTGCACGTCTTCAAATCCGCCGCCGGAGACCTTTTTTTGAAGGGTCGCATTCCGCAAATAGAATTCCGGCCCGTCAATCTCAAACAGCATTTGATCGAGGTAATGCGTTGCGTCAAATTGGATGTCTACAATACTTTGTTTTCCTTCTTCACGCTGCGTAACCACAGGGTCGGGCACTGCCTGCGAATGCCCTTGCGTCTCGGCATAGGCGTAGTAACCCGCACCCATGATCTGAATCGGCTCCCGCCAAAAGTGCCGGATTTCGACTTTGTAGTATTTGTAATCCGTCGGCGGAAAGTGGATCGTAAGCAAATTCCACGTCGAATTGGGATCATAGTTGGCGTCGTAACCATAGTCCTCCTTGATGATGTACCAACGGTTCATGTCGTCGCTGCCACTCAACCAGAAATCCTGATGCACATCGGCATTGCGGATTTTGAGGGCAAGACGATCCAACGTGAGCCGTTTGGGATTCTGGAAAAACGAGCGGCTGTACCAACGCGCCCAATAATCGTCTTCGTAGCGTTGCATCCAAACGATGCTCGCCTCCTCTTCGACCATCTTGGTTTCACTGAGAATGTACGGCACCTCGTTGTCACTGCTGTCGCGCAGGCGGATGTTGCCCGCGCCGGATCCGAGCCTGCAGGTGACCGAAGGCGGTAGGTAAATATCCTGATAACCATTCCCATTGGGCTTCACCGGTGCTTCATACAGCCAAGTTTGAGACCAGGAAAAGGCAGGAATCAGCGCGAGCAGAATTGCGTAACGATATTTCATTGGGAGGCAAATCATTGAATCACAAACCATTCGACAAAACCATTCCGTCCTGCCAACAATTTTCATGCTGACAGGACGGGATATACATCTTATTTCTCTTCAGGGCTTTCTTCTTCATCTTTGGCAATCAGCAACTTGCGCAAGCGCTGATACATGAAGGAGATGACCAGCAGCAGCACACCCAGCGAAATAAAAGCTGCAATTTTGCCGCCGGGGGAGACTTCGCGGATGTCAAAGAGGAAGAGCTTCAACAAGATCAGCAGGAACAATGCCAATCCGCCGATGCGCAATGCCAACAGCTTTTCCCGCATACCCAGGGCGACCATCGTGAAGCCGGATATGCCCCAAAGGATCGGATAACCGACTTTATGGGAAATTCGGCTTTCGAAACCAGCGAGCACCAGAACGTTGTCAAGCTCCATGCTCAACAGCACAATCGCAAGAATCGATCCGCCCCAGATCAGCACTTTGCCCATGTCGCCTTGCAGGTCGACCTGCTTGCGGGTATGGTGGAAACCCAAGCCGAGCAAAATTGCCATTCCAACGAAGGCGAGATAATGCCAAGGGAAATCGGCCGAATAGGCACGACCAAAGAGGTAATCATCCCGCATCTCCGCCAAGACAGAAACCTGCAAGCCAGACCAGGTGAGCAAGGTCAGCAATCCCAGCACCGTGACAACATTTCCGAATGCCACCTGCTTGCTTCTCAGCGCCCAAACCAGCATTCCGGAAAGGTATAACGCTGTGAAAGCTGATACGCCGATCACTTTGGAACCGTCGCTGTAAGCCAGCCAATCGGTCAATTCGAAGAGAAAACCAAGGTAAAACAGCGGCAATGAGACCATCTGATATCCCTTGCTCAAAGATTCCGCATAGGGGTTGACACCGATGTCGCGCTTGTGAAGGAAGTAAAGCCCGACCATCGCGCTTGCAACCAGAAAACTCGTGAGGTAAATGCCATTCAGCACGAAAACATGATCGGCAGCGGGATGAATGTAATAGTGTTCCAGCCATTGGTAACCCAAGATCATCACGGCAAACGCGCTGATCACCACCGAGCCGACATGGAGCAATTCGAGACGGGTGCGCTGTGCCATGTACAGCACAAGGATGGCTTCCAAGGCCCAGAAAAGGGTGATATAGCTTCCTTTGAGCTGAATCGGGATGGCCAAGGTGACGAATGAAAGTACCAATCCGATGAGCAAAGTCTGGACGTGGTCATTTACTTTCAGGAGCTTGCGCAGGGGCAGGATGAAACTGAAATGGAAGACCGCCATGGCGGCTGTAAAAATGCCCATGTAGACGCCGCCACCCAATTGCTGCAATACGAGCATCGACGAGGCGTAATAAAACACCGAATTGCTGAGCAGCGACACGTATGTGAAGGCATCCGCGACTTGCTGCTTGCGCACGCGGTAGGCCAGCGTGGTCATGAAAAAGGTCAGGAAGTACAGCGTTCCGAAGACCAAAGCTCCCGTCGGAACCACACCGTCGTGTTGTAAATATTCGCGGAGCATCCATCCACCAAACAGCAAGAGCGTCAGCGAATAACCCAGAATGCGCACAAGCTTCCATTCCCGGAACCAAGCCAAGACCAACATTCCAATGTTCACAATCAGGATGTAGCTGAAGAGTACGACCCAGTTACCATCGCCGTTGGAGACCATAAACGGCGTTCCAAAACTGCCAAGCAAGGCGAGAATCGCGATTTCCTGCCGGTTGTAGGCGATGGAGAAAAATACGGTCGCTCCGGTAATCACGCACATCAAGGCAAAGGCGGCGGATTGACTGATCAATTCGTATTGGTGGAAGGAAATCGCTACGGAGAAGTAGAGGACCGCGATACCGCCGCCCAACAACACGGAGGAAAAGGCATTGTAGGCTTTGCGCAACCAATGCGCGACACCCAACAGGATGCCGCCGCTGAGCAAGCCGATCATCACACGGCCCACAGGCCCGATCCAATCCTTGTCGATGGCATATTTCACAAAAATGCCAATGCCGATGATCAAGATGCCGATGCCGATCTTGTTCAACAGGTTCCCGCCAATGAAGTCTTCCAGGCCTTCTTTGGATTTGGCTGCGGCAGGCTGCGTCTTGGGACGGCTTTGGAACGGCTGTCTGGGCGGGACCAACGGGTGTGGATGTGGTCAACGGCGGCACAGGAACCACTGGGGGGACAATTGGAACCACGGGAACCACCGGCGGCTCAACCACGTTGAGCACGGGCTCAGGGGAAGGAACCACGGGCACCGATTCGACAACGGTCGGCGGCGTTTCAACTACAGGCGGCTGCTCAGGAACCACCCGCTCGACAGACACCGTCGCCGGCGGACTCAAGGGCGCGTCCTTGCTTGTCACAGACTGCCGTTTTTGCAGTTCGGCAAGTTGGGTTTGAAGGGCGACAATCTGAGACGCTTTTTTGCGAAGCTCCTCATCGGCATGATCCTTGCTGCGCAAGAGTTCAGGAATCGAATTGACGACAAGATCCTTGAGGCGATTGCATTCGAAGTTGCATTCCCTTAACCTGCGCTGTATCTCGTCGATCTGCTGGGTAAGACTAATGTCAAGATTCATAAAGTTGAGTTTCGATGGATTTAAGGCAAAGGGCCTTGCGGGGCTTTTACTGTGGTCAGTTGCAAAATTGTTTCCAAACAACTTTTAGCTCCTGATTCTCTGTAACTTAAATATTTTTAACAAACCGAAGTCCAGCCACTTCCGTACGGGCACGTAAGTCACTGAAAATCAATGCCATTCGAGAATGGCAAACAATCGTTAGTTTGATAATTGAAATATTCCGAAAGTCAAACAATCTGAGATGGTGAAAATTAGCCAATTTGAATCTTGAAACCATGGATTGCCTGTCCAGATTGGCATACGTCGATTGTAGGCAAAATCAACAAAAACAAGTACTTGGCAGGCATCGCTGCATTCGGAGGAACAACAAAAAAGGCAGCCACTTGGGCTGCCTTTTCTGACTCTCATCAACTTCAAATTACTGAACCACAATCTTCTGCGTCGTGCTGCGGCCTTTGGCGTCACGCAATTCGACGAAGTAAAGACCGGCATTCAAGCCTTCACGGGAGATTTCGACGCGGTCGGTGCGGAGGCCTTTGCGCTCCTGCATCACTTGACCGGTGATGCTCACGACGCGGAGGTCATAAGCGGTGCGCTCCCAACGCTGCAATTCGATCACAGTGGTAGAGCTGAATGGGTTAGGGTACACGCTGAACTGTGTGCCAGCCTGATCACCGACAGAAGCCAAGGCCTCGTTGCAGGTATTGAAGTACCATACGGTGAGGGTGGTATCGCTCAAACGGCCGGTCAAATCCAGCAAACGGTTGTAACCACCAACGCCGTTCGAAACACCACAACCACCTGCAAGGAAGTCGAAGTTTTCGCCTTCTGGATCGCCACCGTCACCGTTGTAGAATTTGAATTGGTATTCAGCTGGGACGATGCCGGTTGCTGTGTACTCAAACACATTGTCGCTGTTGGGATCGGTCATACGCAAGGTATCCTTTACCCAAGCTGGATTCTGGAAAGAACCTGCGACGAAGATTCCGTCAGCATTGACCAATTCGTTGCTCATGTCGACACGGAAAGTGACATTGATCGGAGGAAGTGGGGCAACGCAAGCGGAGCATGAGCCAAAACAATGTGATGGAACCACGATTGGACCAGGTCCTACGACGACCAATTCGCGGTTGTTATTGACTGCGCAAGCACCAGGTACACTTTCGTCTTGGCCCCATGCGGTACCATTGATATACTTGTAGGCGTAGGTTCCTTCTGGCAAACGAACGGTCAAGGTGTAAACGCTGTCATTGTTGCCATCGGTAAGCACGGAGAGACCAGGGGTCCAGTCACCCCAGCCCATGCCGACTGCATCGCCTTGGAAGTCGCCGGCGATAGAAACGGTGTCTTGGATCGTCAGGTAACGCATTTCGACTTGGAAGGTCACGTCCACGGTGTCGACAGTGGTAGGGCAAGCTGCACACTGACCAAAGCAAACCACTGGAATGGTCGTATCACCAGCCACAGTAAGGCCACGGTTACCGCTCACAGCACATCCACCTGGCACGCCTTCGTCGGTACCCCATGCTGCACCATTGAGGAACTTGTACTCATAGGTTCCAGCTGGCAATTGCACGGTGAGGTCATAAACGCCGTCCGAATTGCCATCGGTAAGGATCGTCGTTCCAGGCGTCCAGTCGGAAGGAAAACCTGCTGCGACTTGGAAATTACCCGCAACCGAGACGGTATCGTCAATGATCGCCTGCGTATTCATGTCGACCTGAAAGGTGACATTAAAGTTCTGAGCCACAGCCGGCATGGCCGCAGCAAGCAAAAGACAAAGTGTAAAGTATAGTTTTCTCATAACCTGAATTAGATTCAACAATGCAATTTGAAAAATCGAAAGTGTTTAGATGACACTAAGTTAAGGAGAAAAAAAACAAATCCATTGCGAAAATGTTTCGTCTCACCTTTTGATGAATCATCATTTAACTACCAGAATGTCACCAAGTATACATTTGCAGCCGCCTAGATCGGTTTGTATTCCTTCAACTTGAAAAAGCAGGCGGTGAGGCGTTGTTCGCGATTTGTATGAATCCGATTTTCAGCGACACTTCCGATCGCAAAGGTCTTGTCTCCCAGGAGGAAAAATTCGCATGCTGCATGAAAGAATTGACCCTCTGAATTCGCCCCAAGAACTTCAACCCATTGAACTCCACCAGATGTAAGTGGAGACGATGAAGGATATTCTGGAAAAACTGAAAGATTCCAGCGCAAGGAGTTGACTATGTTTTTGTAGTCAACCGGGGTTGACTATGGATTTATCGCCAAGTATCTTCGCTCAACAACATTTGCCATGCCCTGGACCATCAAAGAAAGAAAACTCGGCCGCGCAGGCGACCCCAAGCAGCGGGCCACTCGTCAGCGTGAATGGGACAAAAAATACGGCCCCGACAATTGGGAAATCGGTTATGTCCTCGATGGCGAATTTGTGCGCCAAGACACCGCTTTTGAGTCGATTTACTGCGCAAGTTACGCGGCGCATTTTGAGCGGTTCCCCGAAGATTTGCAAGAGCTAATCAGCTTGGCCAAAAGGCTTCGAAATCCCCATGCGGAGGCAACCAAGGGCGTCGACCTGCAGATTCCAGCCATCCTCCAATACCTACAAGCCCGTGGCCTGCAACTCCGAGGCACCGAACTCGTGGACATCGGCTCCTGGCAAAATCAACATTCGCACAAGATCAGCATCCGGCTCAGTCCGTTGCATCTGAAAGTGATCGGCGATGACCGGATGACACTCGAGCAGTTTTGGCAGGAGCGGAAGGTGTTGGCGGTTTGGGAGGACAGCCGGCTGCAACGGCGGAGGGCGCTGCGATAGCCCTCCAGATCAGGAGGCCCGTCCACACTCACACCCCCGCCGCCAAGCGGCTCCCCTGATCAATCGCACGCTTCGCGTCGAGCTCCGCCGCCAGGTCGGCGCCGCCGATCAGGTGAACCTTGATCCCGGCAGCCTCCAAGGGCGCCTGCAATTCGCGGAGGACCACTTGACCGGCGCAGATGATCACATTGTCCACCTCCAAAAGTTGCGACTTGCCGCCAATGGTGACGTGCAATCCCTTGTCATCGACCTTGTCGTAACTCACGCCGCCGATCATCTTCACCTTCTTCATTTTCAGGCTCGCACGGTGGATCCACCCTGTCGTTTTGCCCAGCTTTTCGCCGAGTTTGCCGTCGGTGCGTTGCAACAAGACCACTTCCCTCGGTGACGCAATGGGCTTCGGCTGCTTGAGTGCGCCCGGTTTGGCATAGGTATTGTCCACGCCCCATTCGTCGAGGAACTCGGCAATGTTTTGGCTTGGCGAATGGTGTTCATCCGCAGTTAAGTACTCCGCGACGTCGAAGCCGATTCCGCCAGCACCGATGACCGCCACCTTTTGACCGACAGGCTTTTTGTGCCGCAGGACGTCGATATAGCTCAAGACCTTCGGATGGTCGCCACCCGGCAAGTCGATTTTGCGTGGCGAAACGCCCGTCGCCAAGACAACTTCCCTAAATCCTTCGGCTTGCAGCGCCTCCGCGGTCGCACGCGTGTTCAGGCGCAGTTCCACGCCCGTGAGGTCGAGCTGCTTGCGGTAATAACGGATGGTTTCGTAAAATTCCTCCTTGCCTGGGACTTGCTTGGCCATGTTGAATTGCCCGCCAATCTCGTTGCTCGCCTCAAACAAGGTCACATGATGGCCACGCGAAGCCGCGACCGTCGCAAAGGCCAATCCGGCAGGACCGGCACCGACCACGGCGATTTTTTTCTTCTGATTGGTCGGCAGGTAGTTCAATTCAGTCTCATTGCAGGCCCGCGGATTGACCAGGCAGGACGAAATCTTGCGCTGGAAAACATGGTCGAGGCAAGCCTGATTGCAGCCGATACAGGTATTGATTTCGTCGGCGCGGCCTTCTTGTGCCTTTTTGGGAAATTCGGGGTCGGCGAGGAAGGGACGGGCGAGGCAAACCATGTCGGCATGGCCACCGGCGATGATTTCTTCGCCTTTTTCCGGGGTATTGATGCGGTTGACGGTGATGAGCGGGATTTTAACCTTGCCCATCAGGCGTTTGGTGACCCAGGAGAATCCGCCGCGGGGTACCATGGTCGCGATGGTCGGGACGCGGGCTTCGTGCCAACCGATGCCCGTGTTGATGAGGCTCGCGCCGGCGGCTTCGATTTTGGTCGCGAGCAATTCGATTTCTTCCCAAGTGCTGCCTTCCTCGACGAGGTCGAGCATGCTCAGGCGATAGACGATGATGAAGTTTTTGCCGACCGCTTCGCGGGTGCGCCGCACGATTTCGATGGGGAATTTGATGCGGTTTTCGTAGCTACCGCCCCAATCGTCGGTGCGGAAATTGGTCTTTTTAGCGATGAATTGGTTGATGAGATACCCTTCGCTGCCCATGATTTCGACGCCGTCATAACCTGCCTCTTGGGCAAGTTTGGCGCAGTTCACGAAGTCGCGAATGGTGCGTTCGACACCGCGGCTGCTCAGGCCACGGGCCTTGAATTTGCTGATCGGCGACTTGGTCGGCGAGGCACTCACACAAAATGGATGGTAACCGTAACGACCGGTGTGAAGGATCTGCATGCAGATTTTACCCCCTTCTTTGTGCACCGCATCGGTCACAATTTTATGCTTGCGGGCCACACGGCTGCTTGTGAGTTTGGCTCCGAATGGGGATGTCCAACCTTCGAAGTTGGGCGCCACGCCACCCGTAATGATCAACCCCGCTCCGCCTTTTGCACGTTCGGCGAAGTAGGCTGCCATGCGCTCATAGCCGTTTTTGGCTTCTTCCAGACCCGTGTGCATCGAACCCATGACGATGCGGTTCTTGAGTTGGGTATTGCCCAAATCCAAGGGCTGAAACAGGTGGGGATAATGAGCATTCATGCGCTACAAGGATAATTCAACCAGAAATACCTTTCGAAAATAAGGCTTTCAGATGGAACCCCGTGCGAAAATTTGTATGCATGCCGAGTATTTTCCGGAATTTACACCGCGAATGGCCTCAGCAAGGGTAATTTCAGCGAATCAACTTCAGCGTCTGCCGTTGGACCGTCATTGCAGACTGTGCTTCGACGGCGACCCAATACATCCCTTCGGGCCAATGTTTGGCGGGAATCTGCAAAGTTTTGGCCACCAGCTGCAACGGATGCCATCGTTTGTTGAAAAACCATTCGGCCCAACCCATCAAAAACCTTCACTTCTACTTGACAGGCCTTTAGAACTTGCAATTCGAGGTTGGCATCTGCATTGGTAGGGTTTGGAAAAAGCTGCAATTCCGCCAAATCGAGATCCGGACGCTCAGCCGCAGTGATGCCAGCCGTAGCGGTATGGGCAATCTCACCACCATAACCTACGACCCAGCCACTTGTTGGCGAAGCAAAAGATACGCCTTCCCAGACCGGACTCAACCCCGAACTTTGCTCCGTCCAAACCTGTCCGCCTGTCGAAGTATGGTTGATCTTCCCTCCATTTCCGACAATCCAGCCAGTTTGGGTATCGACAAAATGGATGCCTTTGGTGTCATAACCCGGATTGCCGGGCCATAGATCGTGCCAAGTTTGACCCCAATTCGTACTGCCAAACACCGAACAATCACCCCCTACATAGCCGGTGTCTTGATTGACAAAATATACCGCCAACATTTCGCAGTAGAGGCTGTCCTTCGGCGCTTGTAACCAGGATTGCCCGCCCGTGGTCGTAAAAAGCAGGGTTTCCCCACTGCCGGCGACCCAACCATGCAAGGCATCGACAAAATGGACTGCCCGTAGGATTTCCTGATTGGCAGGATGCGTTTGCGTGGTCCATGTTTGGCCGGCATCGCTCGTGAATTTGATCTGCGAATAAGACCCCACAGCCCAACCATGCGTTGCGGAAGCAAACGAAATATCGTTTAATGCCAAGCCCCAAATCTTGGATCGCCCAATTGGTCCCGCCATCGGTGGTATGGTAAATCTGTCCGTCGCCACCCGTGATCCACCCCGAATTTTCATCGACAAAATCGACGGAGGTCCAAGTGACCGAGCTGCCAAAACTCTGGTGGAACCACGTTTGACCTCCATTGGTCGTTTTCACGATGGTCGCCGATTCGCCAACTGCCCAGCCTGTGAGGGTATCGACAAAATCGACTGCTCTGAGCCAATTGGAGGTGTTGGAATTTTGAAGTTGCCAACCAGGCTGCGCCGAAGCCATCATTGGCAACAAGGCAACGAAAAAAACGAGACGTATCCGCTTCATTGTCAATGAGATTTAGCCAACAAAGTTCGCCTTGAACTTGCCTCTAAAACATGTCTGAAAGCAGGTAAAAAACCAACATTGCTCAGTTTTGGCGGACGTTTTTGGCGTGGGTTTTCTGCGGTTTCAAAATGCCATTGTTAAAGGAGAGTCTGATTAGGCTCCCTGTCCGCGCCTTCAAGGACCCATGTTACAAACGTTGAATTCGCAACACTCAATTCTTGAGCTGCATTACGCAGCTATCCCTTCAAGGGCAGTAAACGGAATTCGCAATCAATTCGGCGGTACCTTTCACCGGCAAATTTCTGGCGTTTCGGCTTTGGCCACCGCAGCTTTGATTTCCTGCCCGTTTTCGCAGACGAATGTGGTCACACCCACGGCCTTTTTGATGAATTTCCCAGTCTGATTGCCCACCAACAACGAAATCGAAGGCTTTTGTTTGAACGTGAACATCGTCAAAATCGCACCCGAGCTCATTTCGGCAGCCATTCCCAGCACCGCCCAAAACGTCGAGCGGAATGGATTTTTGTTGAGGCGTTTGTAGGGAACGGTGACGACACAGCGGTTTTCATTGAGCTCGCGTACCCGCATGCCAATCCAAAATCCCAGCGGCAACTGCGAAAACATGGCCAAACGGAACTTGAACGGGCTCGTGAAGCTCTTTTGAATGTACGCCATCGGCGCGGGATCAAACTGAAATTGGGCCATTTTTTGACTTTCGAATTTTGGGCAAAGATAGAAGCCTGGGGCTGGAAAGCGAATGCATTCTCAGCTCAGCACCAATTCCGGACGCAAAACCTCGACAATTCGACGTTCGATCGGGAAACGGTAGTTGTCGTTGCGCAACCGCCAATGCGCCAACGTCTTCAGCGGTGCCAAGAGGTTGCCGCGGCGGTTGTGGGCGAGGCGGTTGTAAAATTTGAAATTTTCGAAGAAGGCAAATTTCTCCGGGCTGACCCAAGGGCCGCTTGCCCCGAAGTCGAATTCGGCCCACTCGCGGGTGGTGGCAGGCAGGACGTACCCGTCGCGAACGGCATCTTCGGTGATTTTGGAACCCGGATAGGGCTTGAAATAGAATATCGGCGTACGAAAGCCCGGGCTCATGCCACTGAGCCGCTTGACCATGGCCACCGTCGCAGCCACGCTTGCATCCGTCTCCTTGGGAAAGCCCACGATGAACGGAAAATGCACGTCGATGCCCATTTCCCGGCATTTTTCGGCGCATTCCAGCACCTGCTCGATTTTGATGTCCTTACGGAGATAGTCCATCATTTCCTGCGAACCCGATTCGACGCCAATCAGCAACCGCCGCAAGCCTGATTGCTTGGCCAATTGCCAATCTGAATCCTCCAGACGGCAACCTTGGTCCGCCCGCATCGTTCCCGCCCAGGTGACATTCATCTTCCGGTCGATCAGCTCCTGCGCAAATTCGCGGCTGCGTTTGGCGTAGGTAAAAAAGGTTTCGTCTTGGAAATTGATGTCGGTGAATTGGTACTTGGCATGGTATTTCCCCAGCTCCTCCCCCATTCTCGTCGGCGAAATCGCAGAAAATTTGCGGTTGAACACAAACGGATCGGCACAGAAGCTGCACCGAAAAAAGCAGCCGGTCGAGGAGATGTAGTCAAATTGGCGGCGGCCCTTCTTTTCAAAATAGGCTTCGACGTCGATCAGATCGTAGTTGGCCGGCACGAAATCATCCATGTTTTCCAAAGCCCTCGGCGGATTTTGCACGACTTTGCCATCCTTGCGGAAGCAGATTCCCTGAAGGCCATCGAGGGGCTGCCCTTGATCAAGGCGATCCACCAATTCCTTGAAGGTCACTTCGCCCTGCCCTTGGACCGTCACATCGATGAAAGTTTCATCTTGCAGCGGCTGCATCGGAAAGAGGGAAGTATGCCATCCGCCCCAGATGATCGGCACTTCAGGCGCCATGGCGCGCACCTGTGCAGACATGTCAAGCGCGTCGCGGACGGGGGCACCCGTGAGGACTGTGACGCCAAAGCAAACAGCACCCGGCAAATGTTCGCGGAGTTTCTCAACGGCATCCTCTTCGATACGGCCATCGACAATTACCACCTCAAACCGCGTCGGATCGAGCACGGAACCGATGGCGAGCAAGGCAAGGGGCATATCAAAAAACAGCGCCTTGGGATTGTACAAGACAACTTTCCGTCGCTGCTTCAGGGATTCGAGAGACATTTCAAACGCTTTGATCTGCCCTAAAGGTAATTCCAATTGGGCAGCAATCCATCAATCTTGGCGTGAAAATTTTGTCAATGCATCAATCCAGGATCACATTCCCAGCATCATCCAAGGGCCAAAACGGATTGTAGGCAACTTCGAAGAGATGACCGTCCAAATCACGGAAATATCCGCTATAACCTCCCCAGAAGACCTCCTGCGCGGGCTTCACGACAGTTCCGCCAAGGGGAGCAATTTCCGCTAAAACCGCATCTACCTCCTCCTTCGAATGGGTATTGATGGCAAGGGTGATACCGCCAAAGCCGTGGCCTTCGGATGAAATCCCGATGTCCTCGGCAAGACCTTCGCGCGGATAAAGGGAAAGCAAGATTCCTCCCAGTGAAAAGAGAATAAGGTCATCCATGCTTTTGGGATGGGCTTGCCAGCCGAGACCCGTATAAAAAGCTTTGGACTTGGCGATGTCGGCGACGCCGAGTGTGATCAGGTTGAGCTTTTGACGCATCAGATTACTTTTCCGGCAATTTCGCAATAATTATATCTGCTGACAACGGACATTTTCCGAATTCCAATTCTCTTATTTGAGCCGCCCGATCGCTGCCAAGTGGCCCAAAAGAGCCTCAAACCCTGACTTAACAACTTTGACAGTAAATTCACAGCGATCGGCTGACCGATTCCGATCAATCGGCGTATATTCGTTCATGAGCTCAAACGGCTCTTTCCCGTGATCAATCGGCTTTACATTATCCGATTCTTAATCATTTTTTAACTCAACGTACTATGAAAAAGACATTCGCATTTTTTGCGGCTGCGGCTACCTGTTTGGTATTGGTTAGCTGCGGACCCTCTGCCGAAGAGCAGGAGAAAATGAAGCAAGAAATCATCGCCATTGAAGAAGCTACGGTTGCGGTGGATTCCACTTCGTTTGAAGTACAAAAGGCTTCCACATCGCTCGATGAGGCCCTCAACAATCTCTAATCCTTTCCCAAAAAGCTAAATTTCGACAAGAATGAAAACAACATTGAATATTCTGAAAGTCAGCACATTGGGCTTGGCGATCCTCTTTGGTTTCCAATCCGGATTTGCTCAAAAGGGTGAAACTACCAGCCCCAAAGACAAGATCAAGACGGAGCAAAGTGGCAAGGACCAGATCAAGACTGGTGAAGGCACGAGCGAAGGAACTTTGCCAGGCGGCAAAGACGACTTGAAAAACGGCAATACCAGCGGCAAAGATGACCTCAAAAACGGCACAGCAAGCGGCAAGGACGACATCAAAAACGGTACCGTTGAAGAAGGTAGCGAAGGCAGCGTCGAAGGTTCCGATGAAGGACATTCCGGTAGCCATGAAGGCCACGACCACGCAAGTGGCGGTACTTCAGACGAAGGTGCCAAACTTGGCAGCATCAGCGCCGATGGAGCCTACGCCCGCGACAAAAGCATGGAAGGCAAACCTTATGACCAAGCGCGTCTCGACGCCGCCAAGTCCAAGGCCAATGCCGTGATCGCCGCAGCAGAATCCCGCATCACTTCCGAAGAAGCGCATTTGGCATCCGCACGCGAGAAAATCGCTGCTGCAGAGCAAGCTGTCATTGAAATGAAAAGCGCCAAGAAGCCCGACGAAGCTGCCATCACTGCCAAAGAGGATGTCATCCGCATTGCCAACGAACGGTTTACTGCTTTGGAGCAGCAAATCACCGCCGCAAAAGCAGCAATTGCGACCGTGAAGGCCGCTTTGACCCCTGCAACTGCAAGCAAATAATTGTTTGGAGGATAACCCCGACTCAAAATCACTCCAAAAATTCAGAAGAGGAGCCTTAACAGGTTCCTCTTTTGTTTTTGGGTGTAAAAATCGCATTCGGAAGGCAAACTAGATCACCAACAAACCACTTTCGCGCAGTTGATCTGCAATTTCCGATTCCCAGAAGGATTCCCAGTTGTCATAATCCTCCAAATCAGCTTTGGAAAAGCCTGATTTGACGTCCGCGAATGTCACCGGCGGCTCACCCGGCATACTATTGGACAACAAATCCCGCAGCCATTTGGCCATCGGCAGACTGAATTCGAGGATATATTCTTCCTTCAAATCAACGAATTCCAATTCCGCCATTTCGGGATTTTCCTCCAAAGGGATCAAACGCGGCAAATTCCCGAGCCAAATGAGAAAAGCATTGGAGCGGAGCGGCTCTGGTTGCACCTCCAAACACTGTGCGATGTAGTCGGGCGCGATGCTCGTACGGGGCACTTTGTGGTCAAACCACTTGCGCAACGGCACATCGAAACCGGCGCCGCGCATGTAATTGAAGAGACTTTTGCGCAAGCCTTCTGCAAAAAGTTCATGTTTTGCCCCATTCGGATCGTCATGAAAGCGGTCATTGTCGGCAAATCCGCCCAGTTCAGGGCCGACCTCCAAAACGCCGTAGGCTGCAGGCTCCAATCCGACGGGACTGTGGGCCGTCATTGCAAATTGATGCCAGAATCCGCTTTGGATGATGCCTTGTTCCAGCATTTGACGCACCATTTCCAGCGAATCGATGGTTTCTTGGGCGGTCTGCGTCGGGAAACCATACATCAAATAGGCATGGACCATGATCCCCGCCTCCGTAAAGGCTGCGGTGACGTTGGCGACTTGGGCGACGGTGACGCCCTTTTTCATCTTTTCCAGCAGCCTGTCGCTCGCCACTTCCAAGCCGCCGGAAACCGCGATGCAGCCCGAAGCATGCAGCAGCCGGCAAAGGTCCAACGTAAAGCTCTTTTCGAAGCGGATGTTGGTCCACCAAGTCACGGTGATGCCCCGCCGGATGATTTCAATGGCGAGGTCACGCATGAGCGCCGGCGGCGCGGCTTCGTCCACGAAGTGAAAGCCATGTTGACCGGTTTGGGCGATCATTTCTTCGATGCGGTCACACAACAACGCAGCGGTCATCGGTTCGTAGCGCCGGATGTAATCCAGGCTCACATCACAGAAACTGCATTTGCCCCAATAGCAGCCATGGGCAAGCGTGAGCTTGTTCCAGCGGCCGTCGCTCCAGAGACGGTGCATGGGATTCACCATTTCGACGACGGAGAGATAGTCGCCCAACGGCAAATCGGCATAGTCTGGCGTGCCGGTTTCCCGCTGAGGAACGTCCTTTTCCTTGGCGCCGTTGACGAATAAAACTTGGCCTTGGTCGCGGAGGTAAATGCGCTTCAGACTTCCTTGTTCGCGCTTGCCATCGAGGAATTCCAGCAAGGACTGAAGTGGGGCCTCGCCATCGTCGAGGGCCACAAAGTCCACATAATCAAACAATTTGGGTTCGCGCAGGCTCCGCAATTCGGTATTGGCAAAGCCACCGCCCATCGCAACTTTGCAATCGGGATGGTGTTGGCGAATGTATTGCCCGCATTTCAGCGCACCGAAAAGATTCCCCGGAAACGGGACGGTAAGACAAACCAAATCCGGTTGCCATTTTGCCATTTTATCCGCCAACAAATTGAGCATCACCTCCGATACCAGCGAATTTTCCGCCTGAAGCCTTTCATCCAACGGATCAAAATGTGTGGCGGTGCGTCCCAATCGCTCCGCGTAGCGGCTGAATCCGAATTCGGGATCGACGGCTTCGGTGATCAAGTCGCCGAGGTCTTCCAGGTAGAGGGTTGCAAGGTGCCGCGCATGGTCTTGCGTTCCCATGGTTCCGAAGGCAAAGTCAAGATCTTCCAATTCGGCAAAGCGACCTGCCTCGGGGAGATATTGTCGGCCCACGATTTGGTGGGCAAGCGTGCTGTTTTTATTCTGCAAAAAGGCGATCACCGGGCCAATCGTGCGCAAATAGGCCGATTTCAAGGCGAGGATCCGCAAGGCGTTTTCCGACAAATCCTCCTCCGAATCGGCAGCTCGCTGAAATACATCCGCCAAACCCGCTTTGGAAAAGATTTGGAGGATGACCTCAATACTCAGATCGCATTGGCGGGATTCGTAGCCGAGCGTATTGAGGAAACCTTTGAGGTAGGCCGTCGCCGGATAGGTCGTATTGAGCTGCGTAAAGGGCGGAGTAATGAGCAGAATTTTCATACGCCAATGGCCGCGAGGGATTCCGCGCCTTTCAAATTGCTAGTTGGCAGTGGAAGGGCTCAAATTCACCTGCATCCAGATTCGAATCGCTGGAATGCCACCGCTCACGCCGCCGGAGCTCATCATGCCGCCGCTTGGCAATGGGCCTGACATCGATCCCGGCGAATTGTTCATGTTGCCCGGCATGCCGTTATTCATGCTTCCTGGCATCGCCGAACTTGGATCAGAGCTTGTGCTGGTTTTGGGGCCCGTATCCGGCGTTGGAATTTCCACCTCCATGTTCAGGCTGGTGAAGTCCTCTGGACGGGTGCCTCCGATGAGTTTGAACGGAATGCCGACGCGGTACATCAAAACATCCTTGTCGTCGAGCGCGACACTGCATACAAAACCTTCGGTATTGATTCCCAAGTCGATGTTGGTTGCAATTTCGCCTTCGGTCCAGATCGCAGTCGTGGTAGGCGGAAAAAGATCATCGCGGAGGATGGCTCCCGGTACGACGTTGGGATCAGACATCGGTCCCGATGGAAATGCATCCACGTTGTAAACAGGGTATTTCAGCGAATGGGTGCCCTTTTTCTTGCCATTTGTATCAAAACGGATGATGGCCCCCAGCTTGCGGATGCGCATGATCGTGGAATAATTGTCGGTGTCGAAACGAACGTAGACATGGGTATTGTCGTTGCTCACCATGTACCTGATTTTAGATTCGGCATCATAATGGGCATTTTCGACGAGGCTGATGTCCTCCTTTTCCCTTGGGGAATTTACGGTGGTGAGTTTGCCGCAACCAGCCAAAACCGCCACCATCAACAAAACGATTAGAAATTTTTCCGTCATCTGGAATTCGATTGAATCTCGGGCAAAGTTAGCGTTTCTTCCAAAGGTGGTGCAAGGATCATTCAGAGGAAGTCAGGGAAATCTGAATCCATCAACACTTAAAAAAATTCGAAGGCGACTACTGATGCAGCAATCGCCTTCGAAGGAACACAAACCCGATTTCAATTTCCTACTGAATCACAAATCTGATCACAGCTTGATGCGTCTTGTTTTGACGGAAGGTGGTAATCTTCATCAAATAAGGTGCTGCTGCAAGGTCATTCAAATCAAATGCGGCAACATCCATCAAGTGGGCCATGTTGTAAGATTTGACCTTCTGCCCCACCACATCCCAGATTTCGATTTCGATTGGCCAATCGATCGGGCTCAGCGTGCGCAGATTCACGATTCCCATGCTTGGATTTGGATACAGCGTCAATCCTGTCAGGTCCTCAAACGTTTCGCCAACGCCGACAGGGCTAAAGTAGATGGAGTCACTCAAGCCATAGCACCCCGTGAAATCCACGACGCCAACGTGGTACCATCCGGCCACGGATACAGGGAACGACTGACTATTTGCACCCGGCAGCTGGAATCCGTTGACAAACCACTGATAACCTGCATACGGCTGTGTGGTAGTGAGGATTCCGCTATTGAGCACAATCGTCGGATTGGGCGAGGAAGCCATCGACACAACCACATAATTACTGGTGGCTGAGCATCCAAAGCCGTTCCAGACCGTGACGTTGTAGGAACCCGGCTGCGTGATCGCGACCGTCTGTGTCGTATCGCCATTGCTCCAGAGATAATCAAAGTAGCCCAATCCGGCATCCAAGACGACACTGCCACTGTCGCAGATATAGGCATTTGGGCCGGGGAAGATCACAGGCAATGGATCATTGAAAGGAATGATGTTGACCACAACCGTATCGCGTGTCGCACAACCATTGCCATCGACTGCGGCCAGGATGATTGGTCCACCGATGCCCGTTATGGCAATCGTCTGCGTTGCTTGACCGGTATTCCATTGATAACCGGAAAGACCCGCATCTCCTACCAACACTACGGTATCATTGCTGCAGACGGTCAATGCCCCTTGCGCGGTGATGATGTTGTCGTCTACAACATGCTCGGAGAGCATCACGGTATCGGTGACTTGACAACCTTGAGCCGACCAAACTGTGCAGGTGTACATCCCTGCGCCATTCATCATGATCGCCTGGCTGATGCTGCCATTGCTCCATTGGTAAGCGCTGAAATTGGATGGCGCACTAAACAACAATGGAATTCCAGGACAGGTTACAGTATCAGGTCCCAAATCCAAGATCGGGGTCAGACCTTCTTGGATCACTGCAATGTCGTTTGCGGCACATCCCATATTGTCAATCACAGTCACGCCATAAGTGCCGCCGCTCAATCCGCTGATGCTGTCCACAAATGCGCCGTTGCTCCAGAGATAACTGTAGGCTGCACAGGTTTGTCCACCCGTAACGACTGCTTGGAGGCTGCCTGCAAATGCGCCATGACAAACCAATGTATCGCCGACAATGGCCACTGAGAGCGGCGCAGGCGCCGTGATGACGATGGTGTCGATGGCAACTTGGTTGCGCGCATCGGTAACGGTGACAAAATAGGTACCTGCACCGAGCCCGAAGATGTTGTCAGTCGTGGCACCTGTGCTCCAGAGGTATTGGTAGGGCAAACATCCGCCAGACACCGTGGTGTTTGCCGATCCATTCAGGTCGCCTGCGCAACGCAGGTGGTACCCACATCCTTGCAAGGTGCTGCCAACCGTAACTACAAGCGGATCAAGGGAGACCGACACAGTAAATGCGCAAGAGGTCGCGTTTCCACTGGAATCGGTAGCGGTATAGGTGACGGTGGTGACACCATCCGGGAAGATGGACCCCGAGGCGTGACTACTTGTCAAGGTGACTCCGCTGCAATTGTCTGTCGCAATCGGGGTTGTCCAAGTTGCAATGGCACCACAAATAGAACTGTCGGCCACCAAGCTGATGTTGGCTGGGCAGGCAAGCGTTGGTGTCACCGAATCGCGCACAATTACCGTTGCCCAACAAGTGTCGCTGTTGCCATTGACATCCAATACGGTCAGGATGACGGTATTGCTCCCCAAGTTGGCGCATGTGAAGTTGGTGATATTCAAGCTTTGGGTGAAAATTCCGCAGGCGTCCGTGGACCCATGATCCACCATTCCGTGGTTTACCGTGCCGGCACCGTTGGCATCCAGGATCACAACTGCCGAATGGCAAAGCGCCACAGGGTCGACCGTATCCTGAACGGTTACCACTGCGGAGCAGCTGCTCGAATTCCCATTCACATCGGTGACTGTCAAAATCACCGTATTGGGTCCAACATTGTTGCAATTGAATGCTGTGAGGTTCAAGCCCAGACTTGCGATTCCACAAGCATCCGAGCTGCCATTGTTGACTGCCACAGCGGCGACGGTTGCATTACCGATCGAATCCAACTGCAAAGTCAGGTTTTGACAGATGGCGACGGGTGCGATATTGTCTTGCACGGTGACAATGGTGGTACATGAACCGGTATTGCCATTGACGTCGGTGACTGTCAGAATCTCCGTATTGGCGCCAACTTCAGAACATCCGAAGCTGTTTTGCGTCAGGAAGAAGCTCAACGTCTGCAATCCGCAAGCATCACTTGAACCATTGTTGACCGAGGCCGGAGCGATAATCCCGATACCTGCGGCGTTGAGCTGAACGGTGACATTCTGGCAAATGGCGGTTGGCGGGACGGTGTCTTGTACGAATACCGTTGCAGCGCAGGTGCTGCTGTTGCCGTTGACATCGGTGACCGTGAGGACCACGTTGTTGGCGCCAACATTTGCACAGGTAAATGATGTGACGTTCAAACTCAAGCTGCCAATGCCGCAAGCATCTGCCGAACCGTTGTTAATGGCTGCTGCGACAGCCGTTCCTGTCCCGGCCCCGTTCAATTGAACCGTGATGTTTTGGCAAATTGCCGCAGGTGCAACCGTATCCAGTACCGTGACGGTTGCGGCACAAGTATTGGTATTGCCATTCAGGTCTGTGGCCGTCAAGAATACGGTGTTGGCACCAACATTTGCACAATTGAATGAACCAATGCTGATGGACAAGTTGGCGATTCCGCAGGCATCCGTGGAGCCATTGTTGATCGCCGCTGCCGTTGTGACACCATTTCCAAGATTATCAAGTTGCAACCGTTATATTCTGACAAATGGCCTGAGGAGCGATCGTATCCAAGACATTCACCACTGAAGTACAAGTGCCCGTGTTGCCATTGACATCCGTCACCGTCAAAACAACTGTGTTGCCATTGACATTCGCGCAATTGAAGCTCGTGATGTCCAAGGCCAAGTTCGCTACACCGCATGCATCGGTGGAGCCATTGTTGACCTGTACAGGCGTGATATTGGCATTCCCTTGATTGTCCAGCTGCACGGTCAGGTTCTGACAAATGGCGGCAGGCGCGACATTGTCTTCGACCGTAATCGTGGTGATGCATGTGGTCGCATTTCCGTAAACATCCGTCACGGTCAGCACTTCGGTATTGGCACCCACTTCAGTACAGTTGAATGTCGTCTGACTCAGGCTCACAGTCGCGAGTCCGCAATTGTCGAGGCTACCGCCGTTGACTGCCGCGGCTGTCGTGGACCCGTTGCCGGCATTGTCCAGTTGCACCGTGACATTCTGGCAAACAGCAACAGGTGCGACGGTGTCCTCGACGGTAACATTCGCCAGGCAAGTGCTGGAATTTCCATTCACATCCGTCACAGTCAACACGACCAAATTGCCATTGACATTCGCGCAGGTGAAGTTGGTGATGTCCAGGGCCAAGCTTGCAATTCCACAGGCATCATTGGAGGCACCCCCTACTTGCGATGCTGTCACAGAAACGTTTCCTGAAGGATTTAGCTGCACCGTGATGTTTTGGCAAACAGCCACTGGCGCAACGTTGTCTTCTACCGTAATGAGCGCGGTACACGTCGACGAATTTCCATTCACATCCGTTACTGTCAGTACTTCGGAATTCGCGCCGACCTCAGAACAACCAAAAGCCGTCTGACTCAAACTCAGCGACTGGATTCCACAAGCATCGTTGGATCCACTGTTCACGGCCGAAACAGTCGTATTGCCATTGCCAGCGTTGTCCAATTGGATCGTGACGTTTTGGCAAACGGCGACTGGGGCGACAGTGTCTTCAACAAGTACAATTGAAGTACAAGTTGCTGCATTGCCATTGACATCGCTTACTGTCAGCAGGATCGTGTTGGGGCCGACATTCTGGCAAAGGAATGCAGATTGATTCAGACTTAATGACTGAATGCCACAGGCATCGCTCGAACCATTGTTGACCTGCGAAGCCGTGATGCTGGCGTTGCCCGAAGGATCCAATTGCACGGTAATATTCTGACAGACAGCAACTGGCGCAACATTGTCTTGGACATTGATGATGGTTGTACATGTCGCCGAATTCCCATTCACATCGGTCACGGTCAACACCTCCGTATTTGCACCCACTTCAGCGCAAACAAACGCAGTCTGACTGAGGATCAAGGATTGGATTCCACAGGCGTCATTGCATCCGTTGTTCACAGCGGCTGCCGTCGTCGTGCCATTCCCTGTAGCATCCAATTGGACCACGACATTTGTGCACAATGCAATAGGAGCCACGGTATCTTCGACCGTAATGATTGTCGTACATGTCGTCGAATTGCCATTCACATCCGTCACCGTCAGCACTTCGGAATTGGTGCCGACTTCAGCGCAAACGAAGGATGATTGACTGAGCGTCACGGACTGAATCCCGCAAGCATCATTGGAACCGTTGTTCACAGCCGATGGCAAGATGGACCCGTTGCCATTCCCGTCGAGTTGGACGGTGACATTTTGGCAAATCGCCGTCGGAGCCACGGTGTCGATCACGGTGACCGTCAAGTTACAACTTGTGGAATTTCCGTTGGCATCCGTCACTGTCAGCACTTCCAGATTGGAACCAACCTCTGCGCAATAGAATGCAGATTGACTCAAGGTGATCGAAGCGATGAGGCAATTGTCGGAGCTGCCGTTGTTGGCAGCGGCGGCATTCGTAACGCCGGATCCGATATTGTTCAGGTACACCGTCACGTTTTGGCAAACGGCAATCGGGAAGACGGTATCCTCCACGGAGACAGTTGCCGCACAGGTGCTAGCGTTGCCGTTGACATCGCTCACTGTGAGGACGACCAAGTTACCATTGACATTCGCGCAGTTGAATGTGGTAATATTCAGCGCCAAGGATGCAATTCCACAAGCGTCGGATGAACCGTTATTCACCTGTGAAGCAGTGATGCTGGCGTTTCCTGAAGGATCCAATTGCACGGTAATGTTTTGGCAAAGCGCGATCGGCGCGACGTTGTCTTCCACCGTAATTGTAGTAGAGCACGTCGTCGAATTGCCATTCACATCCGTCACCGTCAAGACTTCGGTATTGGCACCGACTTCCGAGCAGACGAAGGCAGTTTGGCTGAGTGCAATGGATTGGATTCCGCAAGCATCAGAAGAACCGTTGTTGACCGCGGTGGCTGTGGTTGAACCGTTTCCAGTATTATCCAGCTGCACGGTAATGTTCTGGCAAAGCGCGATTGGCGCGACGTTGTCCTGAACCGTGATGGTCGTTGAGCAAGTCGTCGAATTGCCATTCACGTCAGTCACCGTCAAGACTTCGGTATTCGCACCAACTTCTGAGCAGACGAAGGCAGTTTGGCTGAGTGCAAGCGATTGGATTCCGCAAGCATCGGATGAACCGTTATTGACAGCATTTGCGGTCGTGGAACCGTTCCCGGTATTGTCAAGCTGCACCGTAATGTTCTGGCAAACAGCCACCGGCGCGACATTGTCCTCCACCGTAATCGTAGTAGAGCAAGTCGTCGAATTGCCATTGACATCGGTCACAGTCAGGACCTCCGTATTCGCTCCCACTTCTGAGCAGACGAATGCAGTTTGGCTCAAGGCCAATGTTGCAATCGCGCAGTTGTCTGAGCTGCCATTGTTGACCGCGGCGGCGGTGGTGGAACCGTTGCCAGTATTGTCCAGTTGCACCGTAATGTTCTGACAAACAGCAACCGGCGCAACATTGTCCTCCACCGTAATCGTCGTCGAGCATGTCGTCGAATTGCCATTCACATCCGTCACCGTCAAGATTTCGGTATTCGCACCAACTTCTGAGCAGACGAATGCAGTTTGGCTCAGGGCCAAAGTTGCAATCGCGCAGTTGTCTGAGCTGCCGTTGTTGACCGCGGCGGCCGTGGTCGAACCGTTGCCGGTATTGTCGAGCTGCACAGTTACGTTCTGGCAAAGGGCTATCGGCGCGACGTTGTCTTCGATTGTCACGTTGGCGGAACACGTGCTGCTGTTGCCATTGACGTCGGTGACCGTGAGGATCACCGTGTTGCCATTGACATTCGCGCAGTTGAATGTCGTGATGTTCAGAGCCAAGGAGGCAATTCCGCAAGCGTCAGATGAACCATTATTCACCTGCGAAGCAGTGATGCTGGCATTGCCCGAAGGATCAAGCTGCACCGTAATGTTCTGACAAACAGCCACCGGCGCGACATTGTCTTCCACCGTAATCGTAGTAGAGCAAGTCGTCGAATTGCCATTCACATCCGTCACCGTCAAGACTTCGGTATTCGCACCAACTTCCGAGCAGACGAATGCCGTTTGGCTCAAGGCCAAAGTCGCAATCGCGCAGTTGTCAGAGCTGCCGTTGTTCACTGCAGCGGCGGTTGTGGAACCGTTTCCAGTGTTATCGAGCTGCACGGTTACGTTTTGGCAAAGCGCGATTGGCGCGACATTGTCCTCAATCGTGACGTTGGCGGAGCAAGTGCTAGAGTTGCCATTTACGTCCGTGACGGTCAAGATCACCGTGTTGCCATTGACATTCGCGCAGTTGAATGTCGTGATGTTCAGGGCCAAGGAGGCGATACCGCAAGCGTCATTCGAGCCATTGTCCACCTGCGAAGCAGTGATGCTGGCATTGCCC
>JADKCL010000043.1 GCA_016718825.1 Bacteroidota bacterium
GATCGACGAGGGGCATTACAAGGACATTTCCGCCTCGAAGGGCCGTAGCGTGGGGGATCAATTCGCGCATATTCACAATGTCAGGTTGATGTGGCTCAAGGCTGCCGCGCCGGATTTGATGGCTTCCGTCGCCAAAATCGAGAAGGAGATGCCGTTGAACCGTGAATTTCTACAGACCCAACTCAAGGAAAGTGCCGCGCCATGGCTTTGTTGCTTGAACGGCATTCGCGGAGGGCAAAGTCAAGGGCTTTAAACCGCATCCAGCTGCATTTTTGAGTTACCTGATCTCCCATGAAAGCCATCACCGCGGGCAAATCCTGCTTGCGCTCAAACAATCCGGACATGCCGTGGATCAGAAAACGCAATTTGGACTCTGGGAATGGGGAGTGCGGTAGTTTGATTTTTTTCACGCGTCGGTGGCGCTATGACCACGCGGTGTGTGCGCGCCTTGTCATTTCGAGCGAAGCGAGAAATCTCTGCGTTTCGTAGCACCAGGTGTGTTTCAACAATGCTGGACGGATTTCGGTCTGCGTGGTGTTGCTGTGCATCGGGTGTATCTGCGTTTTCAGATTCCTCGTCGCTCCGCTCCGTCGGAATGACATACGGGGCTCCGCTCCGTCGGAATGACATAGGGCCTGCTCCGTCGGAATTACGATAGGGCCCCCCGAAAAACCTTTCTCCCATTCTCTTGTTCTAGTATTCAATATAATTATTGAATAGATCAAAAAATCATTACCTTTGCATCACCTCAACGGAAATCAATATGTCCACCAACACATATAAAGAACGCATTTACCAAGAGTTTTCACGGGTCGCCTTGGCTTTGGCGCATCCTAAGCGGTTGGAATTGATGGACTTGCTTTCGCAGCGTGCTTTTGGCGTCGAAGAATTGTCGCGCGAAATCGGCATGTCCATCGCGAGCACCTCGCAGCATTTGCAGGTGCTCAAGTCAGCGCGCATCGTGTCCACGCGCCGCCAAGGCAACTTCATTTACTACAGCATCGCCGACGAAAGCATCCTCCGTTTGCTTGCCGATGTCAAGGAAGTCGCGCACCGTCAATTCGCAGAAATCGACCGCATTCTCCAGGACTTCAAGCAAGAAAAGGAACTGCTCGACTGCTTGACCTTGGACGCGTTTCTGCAGAAATCACGTTCAGAGGAAGTTGTTTTGCTCGACGTGCGGCCTGCCGACGAATTTGCGGCGGGGCATATTCCCGGGGCGATTTCGATGCCGGTCGAGCAACTGCCCGCAAGGCTCGCCGAATTGCCGCGTGATTCCTCGATCGTGGCGTATTGCCGCGGGCCGCTTTGTGTGATGGCGGCGGATGCGGTGAAGATTCTCCGCGAAAATGCCTATCAAGCGCAACGATTGGAGGACGGTGTCGTCGAATGGAAATTGAGTTTGCCTGAAAATCACAACAACTAAGCGATGAAACTCGGACTCAAGGAAAATATTGGTCAATTTTTGCTGCTGATTCTGGTGAATGCCTTTGTCGGCGGCATGGTCGGCTTGGAGCGTTCGATTTTGCCACAAATCGCCGAGGCCGAATTCCATATCGCGGCAAGCACGGCGGTTTTGTCGTTTATCGTTGTCTTTGGTTTGGTCAAAGCGCTGACGAATTATTTTACCGGCGCCCTCGCCAACCGGCTGGGCCGCAAGAACTTGCTGGTCATCGGATGGCTGTTTGCCCTGCCCGTTCCGTGGATTTTGATGCAGGCCAATGACTGGAATTGGATCGTCGCCGCGAATGTTTTGCTGGGCATCAACCAAGGATTGGCTTGGTCGAGCACCGTCGTGATGAAAATCGACCTCGTCGGCGAAAAGAACCGCGGTTTGGCCATGGGGCTCAATGAATTCGCAGGTTATCTCTCTGTCGCCATCGTGGCCTTTTTGACAGGATGGATTGCCAGCGAATTTGGCCTTCGACCTTATCCATTTTACCTCGGAATCGGTCTTTCCCTTGCTGGATTGCTGGTTTCCTGGATCTGGGTGCGCGATACACGGGGACATGTGGCAATGGAAACTGCTTCGAATGGCATTCCCCGATTGAAGCATGTTTTTTGGGACACCCTCGTCCGCGACCGCAATTTGAGTTCGGTGACGCAAGCCGGCTTGGTCAACAACCTCAACGATGGCATGGTTTGGGGATTGTTTCCCATTCTGCTGGCCAACAAACACTTCCAACTCGCTGAAATCGGATTGGTCACCGCGATTTATCCGGCAGTTTGGGGCATCGGGCAATTGGTGACGGGCAAAATGTCGGACCATTTCTGCAAAAAGAGTTTGCTGTTTTGGGGAATGCTCCTGCAGGGATTGACCCTGCTGGGAATGGCTTTTGCAACTACCTTAGGGCATTTTATCGTGCTTTCGGCGATGTTGGGTTGGGGAACGGCGATGGTGTATCCGACATTTTTGGCAACGATCGCCGAGAATACGCATCCGATGGACCGGGCACAAAGTCTGGGTGTTTTCCGTTTTTGGCGCGATTTGGGCTATGCGATCGGGGCCATTCTCACGGGTTTGGTGGCGGATGCCTTGGGCATTCAAGCGTCCATTTTGCTTGTGGGATTGCTGACGGTGGCTTCGGCAGTGGTGATCGACCGGAGGATGCGTTGTCGCACGGATTCGCCCAAGTTGATGGATTGGATTTGGAAAAAAGACAAGAAAAAGGATGGAAACGAAATGGTGAGTTGCCGAAGCCACAGGTGAAATTTGGTCGTCCCGCGTCGGTGGCGCTCTAACCACGCGGTGTGTGCGCCATGCTTGTCCTTTTCAAGCGCCCACCTTGTCATTTCGAGCACCCCTCACCGTCATTTCGAGCACCCCCGCCGTCATTTCGAGCGAAGCGAGAAATCTCTGAGTTTCGTACCACCCGTTGTGTTCCCAGGCGGCGGTAGGGGCTGGGGTTCACCACTGCTGCTTTTTCACGTCAGGTGTATCCGGTGTTTCCAGATTCCTCGTCGTCCGCTCCATCGGAATGACGAAATGGCGCGGGGACCGCTTACGCAGGTATCCGGTGATCCGCGCTCCGCCCGTCGATTGACGAAATAGCGTCAGGGAGCTTACACCACTTTTTCACGTCAGGTGTATCTGCGTTTTCAGATTCCTCGTCGCTCCGCTCCGTCGGAATGACAAAAGGGGCTCCGCTCCGTCGGAAGGACGAAAAGCGCCCCCGACGCGGTTCAAACTCAAACAATCCCCAATCCCATCGCCACCGAAATCTTGTCGCAGAAACGGAAAGCCGCGTGAAGTCCACCATGCAGCTCAGGAAATTTGATGGCGAATCCTGGTGTGCAAGGGTCCTTGGTTTTACTGCTCTGATATTTTATTGGATTTTTTGGGATGAATTGTGCAAATTTCAGATTCATAAGAATTTGTCACCATTTTAAATCCAATGACCTTCATGAAAACGAAACTTGTTTCTTTCTTTGGTCTACTATGCTTGACAACCTTTGTTGGTTGCTCTAAGGAGCAAGTGCTTAATGATGTGACTTCAAAGAATTCCACTTTGTCCAGCTTATGACGGACATTGGGACAATAAAACTTCTTCCACACTGTACCCCTAATTGGTAGCCTTCAGTCTTGCATTGGTTTGGTGCTCCCAACGCATGCGAGACGGGATTCTTAGAGGAAATTCCAACGGTGCAATCCATGGTGGAAAACAATTCAATTGAATGGGCGTGAGGATTTCGCAGTATATGAAAGCAACAGTTTTGAAATTCTTTATCCTTTTGATGGTTTTCTACCCGAAATTCCTGTTGGGTCAAGATACAATCCCGCTGACTTCAAGTCGCTATATCTCGGGCAATTCAATCTTCATCGGCACCTCATCGGGCGGGGTCGTTGCCTACAAGCGCGAACCTTTGACGAATCAGAAGTTGATCGAGAGCCAAATTCAAATTGATCCGCGAATCGGATATTTTCCTACGCGTTTCCTAGCTATCGGGGCCACTTATACCTATGGCTGGCGAGGAGGGAATCTGAGCCCGCATTTTCATTGGCATGAGGTGGGTGGCTTTGCGCGGTTTTATTTATTCATGAAAAACCGGGATCGTCTACTTGAAGTAGATACGATCACGCCGCCGCCTTTCCTGGGATTGTTTAAAAAATCAAGTATGGAGACAAAAAGGTTTCTTGCCCTCAACATTTATCCTTTTTTCGAATTCACTTGGGCGTACGGAAACATTCGCCAGCGACAGGACGGCAGCGTCGTCTTATATCCTCGTCTCAATCAGCCCGCACTTTATTGGAAAGTGGGCTTCCAAGCACGCTTCCTGAAGCGATTCTATGCGCAGATGGCCCCTACGCTAGCATTTTTTCCTTTCCAGCAAGGACGTGCAAGGCATAAATTTGGAATCAACTCAGGGCTTGATTTTATTCTTCCATTGAAGCGTAGTCATTGATAATATGGGAAAGCGATTATTTTTAGGAATATGCCTGTTGCTCATCTTTGTAGGTCAAGTTATTGGCCAAAAGGTGGCCACTGACAGTTCATATGCACCACGCTTGGTGGTCGGTTCCTCATTGACTTATATTTGGGGGGATCCCACCTCGGGACATTTCAAGGAATTCACGTGGGCAAAAAATATAGCCTTTTCACCTTTTAAAGGTTTATACATTGGTGTGAACCACCTCAATGTTTGGAATTCCTCAGACTACACACCTCCACGTAAAGCCATGCTTGTTGGAGGATTTGCACAATACCATCTTGGCAAGTATTCGATCCGTTTTGTTCCGGAATTGGGGTATTATCGTGGTAATTACTGTACTTGTGGGGACGATATCCCGTATCGACGAGAAGGAATCAACTACATTTCAGTCGGAGCCGGTTTTGAGACCAACTTGTACAAGGGCCTCCAACTGGATTTGTCTTTTTTGGTTTATCAACCACTATTACCCAGACATGGATTGAATTATGCTTACAGTTTTACGCAGTACGTAATCGGTCTGAACTATGAGTTTCGCTTTGAGAGAAGGTCCAAAAGCAACAAATTGGAGTAATCCCGAAACTGATGTATTAGCAATTTTGATGCAGGTAAATTCCGCCAGAGGCGAGCGGTCGATCGGCGTGAGGGCCGGAGGCCCACGCCTCAGACAATCCCCAATCCCATCGCCACCGAAATCACGATCAGCATCACCGCTACGAAGGTCTGCACAAACCCCAGCGTCACTTTTTTGAGGAGTTGGTTGCCGAGAATCGAACCGCTGATGCCTGCAAGCGTGGCGATGCCGACGAGGGCAGGTTGTCCATGAGTCCGGCTTCGAGGAATCTTGTCGCATACACGGAAAGCCGCGTGAAATCGACCATGCAGGAAATGACCACGCCTGTGCCGACCAAGGCTTCTTTGGAAAGTCCGGCTTTGACCAAAAATGCCGACCGGAGCGCGCCTTGATTCCCCGACAAGCCGCCAAAAAATCCGCTGAGCAGTCCGCCCAAGGGTAGGAGATTCCTCCCGAATACCACCTTTTTAAATACAGGCAGCAAATCCCAAAGGGCAAAAAAGATCAGCAAAACCGAGACAATCAGCTTAAAAGGCAGCACTTCGAATGTCTTTTCGCCCCAAACCCAAGTGAAAATCGGTCCGGTATCGGCGACGCTGAGCAGGACCCACGAACCCAACAAGGCCGCCAAAACCGCAGGAATCCCGAACCGCAGCAAGGTCTGCCGGTCCGCATGACGTCCAACGAGGAACAATTTGAACAGGCTGTTGCAAAAATGCACGACCCCTGTGAGCGCGATCGCGAGATCCACCGGAAAAAACAGCATGAAGACCGGCGTGAGGATCGTTCCCAGCCCAAACCCCGAAAAAAAGGTCAAAATCGCCGTGAGAAATGCCGCCAACGCGATCAGAACATATTCCATGCCGTGAATATCGGAGGTTTTGGGGGAATTTTGGTGGGGGGCTGTGTATTGATACATGGATCGGCGCAATGGTATGCATAGGATGTCCAAATCGCGGTAGGGACAGGTCGCGACCTGTCCCTACCGCGATGAAAACGAATATCAAAATTGTATTGATATCCCAAACCTCTGCATTCTCTGGCGTGCATCCACCACCACCCACCAAACTTTTTCTGTAACTTGCGCGGCTTATTACTACGATGCTAGTTTATCTGCTTATCGCCTTTGCCGGCAGCTTTTTCTTCAGCAGCTTGGTCACCGCGCCTTTCAAAGACGTGAGCGTGATGCTGCGGCTGCTGTTGGCCTTTCTCGTTTGGGGTATCATGATGGCACTTCCCCCTTTCGCCGCCGCTGGACTTGAGCCAGGCGAAGCACCCACGTCACCTGCACTCCAACTCATTCTCGCACTCCCTTGGTCCTTGCCCTATTTCGCCTCCCTCGGCACTTTTCTGGGTACGGGCGCGCGCTGGTGGACAGGGGCTTGGTGGCGCAACCCCTTCGCGTTTGTCGGCAACTTCGAATTGCGGTTCGCCGCCCGCATTACCTTTCGCGCACAACGTTCCATCTCCAATTTGGTCGTTTGGTTGGGCATTTTGAGCATTTTGCTGGGCGTCGCCGTCATGGAAGTCGCGGTTTCCATCGTCTTCGGCTTCGAAACGGCCATTCAACAAAAAGTCATCGGATTTGGCAGCCACGTTCATATCGGCAACCTCTTGGAAGAACACGAAAGCGAAGTTCAGCCGATTCCCGTGGACAATTCCTTCATTCCACAAGTCGCCGAATTACCCGAAGTCCGCAACGTTTCGCCTTATATTCTGCGTCCGACGATGCTCAAAAGCAAGCTCACGCAGGAGGGCATCGTGCTCAAAGGCGTGGACAGTACCTACGATTGGGACTTTTTCAAGGCGAGCCTTGAGCGCGGCGCGATTCCGGATGTCACCAAAGGGAAACGGTTCAGCCAAGACCTCCTGATCAGCGTCAAAATGGCGAATGTCCTCGATTTGGATACGGGCGACCGCGCATTTGCCTATTTCTTCGAAACCGACGCCGGCATGGCCCGCGTGCGGCAATTCAACATCACGGGCATCTACGAAACGGGCCTCGGCGAATTTGACCAAACGAATGCTTTTTGTGACCTCCGGGCCCTCCGCGAAATCTGGCGCTGGGACTCTTCGGAGGTCATGGGCTACGAAATCTGGCTCAACGACATCGCGCAACTCTCCGAAATCGATCCCGCCGTGGTCAAGATTGAGGATGTTTTGCGCGCCAACGATGCCTTCCAATTCGAAGCGCGGGCCATCACCGCCGAGTATCCCGAACTCTTTGAATGGGTGGCCTTGCAGCATCAAAATGTCTGGTTCATCCTGATTTTGATGGTCGTGATTGCCGTCATCAACATGGTGTCGGTCATCCTGATTTTGATCCTCGAGCGTACGCGCACGATCGGCCTGCTCAAAGCCCTCGGCATGCGCAATCGCCGGATGCAGGACCTTTTTGTGACCAACGCCATGTTCCTGATTTTGATCGGCTTGGCGGCGGGTAACCTCGTTGGACTCGGCCTGATTTGGAGCCAAGATGCCTTCGGATGGCTCGTCGTGGACCAAGAAAGTTACTTCGTCAAGGAAGTGCCCGTCCTCTGGAAATGGGAATGGTTCCTCGCGATCAACTTCGGGGTGCTGGGCGTCTGCACGTTTTTTATGTACCTGCCGGCATGGCTGGTGACAACGATTTCGCCGGTGAAGGCGTTGCGGTTTGAGTGAGGGGTACAACGGAGGCGGTGGCCTGGCCGCAACCGCAAGTCAGCTTCCCCGTTTGATGACCTTTAGCGGCTCGGGAAACTTTCGTTTATCCTTATGAAAATGGAGTTATAAACGAAGGTTTCGTGCACCTTGTGCTAAAAATGCTTAGCTTTTGAGAAAAATGGACTTCGTTTATACAATTGTTGTACACAATTGAAGAGAAATGGGATTTAACATAGGAGTTTCAGCAAACATGGACGACTTTGAAGCAGAAATGGAATGTGATAAGTTTCTTGAACGCACATTTTACAATTGGGTAGTTGAGTTTGATAATTACGGAGACCAATCGTGCATCATTCAAACAGGCAAATATTTTGGAATGGATTTAAAACCATTAACTATTCTGATTTATACCAATGGTGAACTAGATGCTGATTACATACAATCTGGACTTCAAAACACAGATTTCTTAATTGACTTGGTAAGTGAATTGATTAAAAATGTATCTGCTGAAAGGAATTTCATAGAAAAAATACAATATGAAATTAAATCAGGTCCAACTGACGAAGAAAGACAAATGTTGATTAAGGCGATTGGACACGATCCATTTCCAAAATATGAGAATCCAGATCCCAATCCATGGAAAAAATATGTGATGGAAGGAGATTTTTTAGGTCATTTAAATATTCTAAAAGAAAGTCTTGAATGCTTCAAATCAAAAGGGCAAAAAAAAGTATTCTTAACAGCTGGATAAATAAAACTGTGTACAACAATGTATATAAAAAATAGGCGAAACAGTACTAAAATCAAGTCTTTTGGCTTGTATCAAAGCTTGTTCTTAACCGAAAGTTTGGTGCTTCGTAACCGCCTACTTTTCATATACTAACCGTTGGTTGACTTTTGCCGGTCGGGTTCAAGACAAAAGGCAGGGCGCGCTAAGACAGGAAGAGACGAATGAATGAAAGAGAAATAATCATCAGCTCTTTGCACGAAGAGTTTTGCAGATCAGAAATGAATCCGATTAGGAAGAGTGACAGAATCATATTCTCGCCATTGGGATTTGAATTTCGGATAGCCAATTATGAGGCAACGAGAAATGACAATGGAATGATTCTGGATGTTGTATTCGAAGCTGCCCAAATTGATAATGTATCAACTGGACTATGTGTCCACTCTATCGGGTCCGGGAAAACGATTGAAGAGGCTTCAAGAGGAGCTGCGCATCAATGGTTTGCAGGAGTTTTTCCAGTCCTGCATAGCTACTCTTCAGATCACGATACCGACCTTGGGGTAAAAAAGGCTGAATTCCTGGTCGAAGATACAGAAACAAAGAGGAGATACGGATGGAAGGCGCATCTTGGTCAAGTGATAGCGATCGCATACGGGGAAGGCTATTCACCCGAAGAGATCGACCAATTGGAGCTCTTCCAGGCGATTTTCAACGAAATCAGCGCTGTTACCGCTCATGAATCAATCATGTGGTTGGAAATGTTCGCCGCACAATATCCTGATGGAAAAGTTGATGCTACCTGTATTCTTAGAAATCAGAAATGGGAGGATGGCCGAATTGCGTTACTCCGCTATGCATCACAATGGCCAAACCAGAGCAAACAATTACTGAGCAGACGACAATTCATCATTTTGGAACCCGTCAAACAGAACATGGTTAACGCAGAATTGGGAATGAAGCTTGACGAGCATGTTTCGTCGAAGAAGTCCCTGTTCTCAAGGTTATTACGTAGAAACAAATGATTGGATGATTCTGAGAAATTCAGGAGGAAGCGCGCCAGAGGGGAGAACCCGACCGGCAAAAGTCAACCAACAAAGGTGTGGACGGTCCGGACTTTGCCAAATACCCGCTGACTAATGGATGGGGTTTGTAGGCGGGCACTTCGCCATACCTCGAACGTTAGCCACCCCCCCTCAAATCATCACCTCCATCGCAGCTAGCATCTTCGACACAAAGGAATCCCCTGAATTAGAAATCGCAAGGTTGACAATTTCAACGTAGGCGTAGAGATCCGTGAGTTTGTAGAATTGGAACCAGATAATCTTCGCCAAAAGCATTGAACCCTAGATGTTGCTCAATGCATTAGAATTGCAATATTTCCGTGCAGGGTTTTCCCTTCGTCATTTTGAAGCGTGTAGCGATAGATGCCGGACGGAACATCGAGATCGAGGTCCAAGGTCTTGGAGTCAATCGATCGCTGCAAGATGACCTGTCCATTCTGATTGATAATGGTCAGTTCGCCTTTGGAAATCGGGAAATCCATCTTGAAGGAGCCATTGGAAGGGTTAGGGTAAACCCGAGTTTTATCGTGCACCGGCTCATTGGCGGAGACGTTGGTACAGAAAATGGCTCCAGCATTCAAATCGGAAAACTGTTGCAAGTTAGGTGTGGAGACCATCACGGTCTGCATCGAATAGGTAATGGATTCATTGTATTCGGGGATGACCAGGCTTTCCACAGTCATTGCAATGGTGGAGTCGATGCATCCCACTTCACCGATAGGGTCGGATTTGAGCAAGATTGTGCGAAGGGCCCCGAAACTATTGCTTCCGAGCAACATCGCAAATCCGCTGTCGGGTGCTTGCACCATCCCATAAGGCGAATCGCTCGCACTGCCTCCATATTGCCGCGAATGGATCAAGTTTCCATTCCCATCGATCTCGATCAATACGGATTGCAGTGAATTGTCCACCGTAGGCACATTTGCCAACATTGCAATTCCACCGGCCATGGTTTGCCAGAGATCAACGGCATGCGGCGGAAGGGGGAACCGGTAACGATTCGTCCAGATCCTATTTCCAAGGCTGTCGGTTTTGGTTGCAAAAATATGGTACTGCTGCAACGGATCTTGCAAATAGGTTTGGCCACCAAAGATGATTCCATGGTCAGCTGTTTCGATCAAATTGGTAGCGCCGCCTTCTTCCCGGGTCTTTGTCCATAGGAGTTGGCCATTGGCGTTCAATTTGAGGAGGTTGAAACGTCCAAAGGTGAGTTCCCAAGCGCTTGCGAGAAAGCCTCCGTCGCTTGTGGGAGTTATACCGTAAGCGATTCGATCCCAAGTGTTGCCGAAGGTGCTCGCCCAAACGACATTTCCCAAAGAATCGATTCGGATAATAAAGGCTTGCATGTCAGGAGTGTAGCTATAGGTATAGCCAGAGATTACTGCTCCTCCATCATTCGTCAATGCCATGTCCAGCGAATAGTCATCCTCTGTCGTTCCATAGGATTTTGACCATAATACATCGCCTTGGGCATCTAATTTGACCACAAGGATATCGGAATTGAGGCTGTTCGTGTCCTGCGTTTGCCCTACGATTAGCAATTCTCCATTGGGAAGTTCGCGAACCCTTTGCGCAGATTCGTTGCCGAGTCCTCCATAAGCCTTTGCCCACAGGAAGTCTCCATTTGCGTCTGTATTGAGCAGGTACATGCCCCAATTCGAATGGCTGAAGTGGGTAGCGCCACACATGAGATAGCCATTGTCATGACGCAGCTGCAGATCAATGCAATAGTCGTAGGGGTCATTCCCATAGCTGCGGACAAATTGTATGGATTGTGCTGGGATTTGGGACGTCCCGCAGAATAAGATGAGTGCAATCCTGAAAAGGGTGGTGAATGGATGATTTGAGGGTATTTTCATTCGGATTCAATCGTGAACTTGCCGCGGAAAAATCTGCCTTCTACAGATTGAAGGGTATAACCATAGATCCCCGCTGCTAAATTCAGATGAAATTCCGATAGAGATGTAGCCAATTCTTGGTGCACTATCACCTTCCCTTGCATATTCACAATCGTCAACAATCCTTTCTCGACGGGAAATTCCATCTTGAAGCGCCCATCCAGAAAGTTTGGATACACCGAGACCACTTCCGCACCCGTACCCTCTTCCATTCCGACCACCATCGTACACCCAAACCCTGCCAACTGCGTCTGCAGTGCATTCCTTCGACCGATGATAAAATCCTTCAAGCCAGGGATTTGTCCCATCGGACCGCTGCTGATCGGTTGGGTCAGATTGGTCTCAAATTGCTGATTGGTGTACATTTTATTGGGGTCTGCATACACATCGGCACGAATCAGATTGGCAAGGCTGTCCACAATCGGATAAAGGTGGGCCGTGGTGAAGTCGTAGGTCGCAAATTCGCAGAGCCGATCGACGTAGGCATCATGGTAAGTCGTATTTTGGAGCATGTTGTTGGTGAGCGGGCGGCTATTCGGAGGATTGGGAATAAAAAACGGCGTTAATGTCTGAATTCCAGGCCATCCCTGACCCATTTGAAAATTCCCGAAAGCCTCGTTGACGTCCCAAGAAATGAATTTGAAGCGGTTTTCGGTGGTGTCGTGGTAGAGGTAATAATTGTGTCCCGAACCCTGATACGAATCCAAGTTGGAAAAGAGAATGTTGGACGCCCAAACATCGATGAAGGTCTGCGTATCCAAAACGCGTTCGAGGGAATCGCGCAAATTTTGGCTCGGCGTATTGTTGATCACGTCGATCAGGTGCACCAAATCCGTCCAATCATTGGCGGTTTCATTGGTTTTGAGTTCGTATTTGGCATAATAGGAGGATGGCAAATTCCCGAACCATTGCAGGCTTCCTTGCGGATCGCCTTTGAAAAGATTGCCGTCGTTGTCGCCAAATCGATCGGTGAGAAAGGTTTTGTTGACCTGCTCGACGAGCGTGTACAGGCCCCAATACGTGCCATTCAGGTACACGCGGGCGTAGGTGCAGCGGGGCGCGGGCACGCCATTGCGCCTGCAAAAGTCCAGCATCATCTTTTCGCGGATCATCGTCGGATCCTTGAATCCGTTGTTGAGGTTAATGGTCTTGAGGCCATCGAATTTCTGCGAAACATATTCGTCAAAGGCAATTTTCATCGACTTTTTGACGCCGGGATAGCTGTTGTAGGAGGAATTGCCCTTGAGTTGAATGCCGATCGAATCCCGAATCGTGCCGTCGATCACGACTTTGGCCATCATGAACTTGTCGAGCGGCTTGTAAGCTGTCAGCGAATCCCAAAATCCAGGTTGGGTGAAGGTCACCTGCACGTCGTGGATGCCCGGGACGTCAAACAAGGCGTCGCCGTCGGTGGATTGGGCCAAAACTTGCACAGGGATGCCTACGGCCAAGAAAAGAAACATTCCTATAAACAGCCATCGTGTGACTTGCTGTCTTAAACAAAGGGGTGATTCAAATTTCATCTGAACAAATTAGAAATTTTCCTGAATTCTGGCAAGATGGCTGCCGTTAGGTAAAGCTGATTCGAAAGGCATCGAATCTCCGCTTTGCAAGCACTTCCTTGGATGGGTAACCAGTTTTTGAAGACCTAGCCTCAGATTTCCCGTCGCCGACAACGCTGAATTTTGCGCCTTCAAGACAGTTTCGTTGATTCTCGCATGATAGTAAAACTATTTCAAGAAAAAGGAGTTGTGCGATAAAAGAAAGGTGTACTAACTTCGGAAAACATAAGAAGTTAGATTTGGTCAACACAAGGGGTAAATGAAAGCGATGGACCATCTGAGTTTCTTGAGGGAAGTAGGAACGAGGAATCCCACGTCTTGTGCGCGAAGTGATGCTGCGGCAATGACTGTGTGTGCGTACTACGAGGTGAATCGATTTTCGCTGTCGCTGCCGACGACGTTGTATTCGACGCAAGACAAAAACAATCGTCCTGCCTGATAATGTATAATCCTGAATTCGAAAATATGATACTTGAAAGCGCTGTTATGGAAAAAGAACTGAATATTAAGCTCATCGAAGGCAACTTCAAAATGGAAGATGGCAATCAACTGCTCTTGGAATTGCTCCGTTTTAAGATCAATTACCACGATCGTCGTCTATTCAGCGACTTTGTACGTGAGGGAGAGGATATTTCCAACTCAAAACATCGTCTCGAGCAGTTGAATAGGTCGCTTTCTGATCTGCGCAGCTTCATCGCCAATGCGGAAGATGCTGGGCAGCACGTTGACATCGATTGTACGATTCACATTCGGAAGAGTTAGGCTTGGGAGGTTGAAGTTTGTTCGGGTAATGGATTCTAATGCATTGAATTAGAATCCATTATCATTTTCGCGCGTTGTTTTGAGATCCGTCTAGTGAACGCTTCAGCCAATGCTCCATCAGCCTAGCTGCCATGCTGAGTTCCCATCTTCGTTTCCTTTTGGAGGATGTGGATCAATTCGCTGATGCCGTATAGTTCATAAACTCGGGCATCGTTTCCGAGTTGTTCGTTCCGGAAATCAACGAATACCGTCGGTGTTTGTTGATCCACTTGCGAATCGACGAATCCGAGCCATTCGCCATTGGAACCTTGAATTTTGATGTTTTCGACGATGCATTTGTCGTATTCGCCGATGGCTTTGAGGTTTTGCCAGCGTGTCCACTGAATGGGCGGCAAGAGCCGTTGGTCCCCGTCGTTTCCGGTCACCACAAAACGCAGTCCTTCGGCATCCCGAAACACGCTGAGTTTGGGTTGACCTTGGCGGTTGTCGATTCGCAGACCGATAAAGCCAATCAAAATGCCCACTACGCCGATGCCGAACAGCGTTCCCACGAGGAGATCCGGCTTTCCCCATTGGTTGCCATGCACGAAATATTCGACGATTCCGACGATCACAAAGAGCCATCCGCCAATAAACAGGAGGAGCAAGTTGCTCACGCGCCGTTCATTCGCAGTCGGGAAAACAATGGATTCGAAGACTTTCATGGGCAAATTACCACGCAAACAAAGCTAACGAACTGGCCTTGAAACGCAAATCCAAGCCCTTCCGCCCAAAGCGTTTAAAACCTTAACTTGCACCAAAATGTGGTTGATTCTCCTTTCCGCCGTCACCATCCTGCAAGTAGCCATTTTCGCGCTGCTCACCTCGGCATGGAAAACAAGGAAGGAAAATGCCCATCGGCAAAACCCTCAAAAGGAATTCGGCCCACAACAATCTCCACTTTCCAATATTCACTATTCACTTTTAACTTTTAACTCTCCACTCTCCACTCTCCACAACGAAGATTCAAGTGATCTCCCTCAAAATGGCGGCATTTCCGTTCTCATCGCCGCAAAAAACGAAGCAGAAAACCTAAAACGCTTTCTCCCAAGTGTCCTTAATCAAGATTTTCGCGGCAACTACGAAGTCATTGTCGCCTTGGACCGCTGTACGGATGCTTCAGAAAGCATTGTTGCCGAACTGCAAACCCGACATCCGCATTTGAAAAGCATCGTGATCGACAGCCTTCCCGAGGGCTGGACTGGGAAAAAATACGCCTTGCAGCAAGCCATTCAAACCGCCCGCTACGATTGTTTGGCCTTTACCGATGCCGACTGCGAATTGCCTCCGCTTTGGCTTGACGGGATGGCGCAGGAATTTGCAAAAGGCAACGACCTCGTCTTGGGTGTGAGTCCGTATGCGCCTGCGAATGGTTTTCTCAACCTGCTCATTCGCTTTGAAACGTGGATGACGGCCATTCTCTATATCGGTTTGGCAAGGTTGGGCCTGCCCTACATGGCCGTCGGACGCAGTTTGGGCTATCGGAAATCATGGTTTGAAGCCGTCGGCGGATTCAAGGACATCGCCCATCGGCTTTCTGGAGACGATGATCTGTTGGTGAATCGACATGCCAATCCACGAAAAACAGGCTTTCTGACCGACCTCGAGACGCAGGTAATTTCGCTGCCGAAAACGACTTGGCGGGATTGGATGCGGCAGAAGATTCGGCATGGCAGTGCTGGTTCGGCGTACAAGCCGGCTTCGATGCTGATTTTGTCAGTGATTCATGGGCTGCATCTGATTTTTTATCTATCTTTGATCGTTGTTCTTTGCGTGCAGCCCGCCTTTGGCTGGGCCCTGATGATCTACCTCCTGCGAACGGCCGCCATGATTGCGATTTTGGCCTCGTTGCCGTGGAGAAACAAAGTCGCCCTCCTTGTTGCTTTCCCGCTCCTGGATGTCGCTTACCTCATCTACCTCGCCCTTTTGGCTCCGGCAGCTGCACTCATCCAACCTAAATGGAACTGAAATACAATGGCGGAAGCGTCTAAAAATACAAAGGACGATCTCGAACTCGTCAAACGGGCTGCGGAGAAGGATCCCAAGGCTTATGAGAAGCTGTTGAAAAAGTACCGCAAGTCGGTCTATTACATGCTGCTCAAGATGGTCAACAACACGGATGATGCCGAGGACTTGACCCAGGAAGCATTCGCCAAGGCCTTCAATTCGCTGCATAAATTCGACTCCAAATACGCCTTCAGCACTTGGCTGTTTCGTATTGCCACCAACAATTGCATCGACTTCATCCGGAAAAAGCGGGTGCAGACGGTGAGCATTGACACCTCCTACGAAAACGACGAAGGCGACAGCTTTCAGTTTGACATCAAGGACCCCGATGACAATCCCGACGAAGTGATGCTGCGCAAGCAACGCAAGGAATATCTGAGCATTGCCGTCGAAAAGCTTCCCGAGAAGTACAAAAAGCTCGTTGATCTGCGGTATTTCCAAGAATTGAGCTACGAAGAAGTCGCCGTAGAACTCAATCTGCCCCTCGGCACCGTCAAAGCCCAACTCTTCCGCGCCCGGGAATTGCTCGCAAACGAGCTGAAGTACCTGGAAGGCAAAATGTAATGGAATGGAGAATGGAAAATGAATAATGGAGAATTCTCCATTTTCAATTTTCCATTTTCAATTCTCCATTTTCAATTCTCAATTTTCCATTCCAAACTGCTAACTTCCATTCGATGAAATGGAATAACACCTTCTTGGATGCGCAGCGTTTGGTGGGCGATGGGCCTGCGGATGCTGTTTTGGAGCGGCTTGTGGCCGAATTCGGGCCTGAAAAAGCGCGGGAATTGTTCACGATTCTGATCCACAACATTGATTTGCCGGTCGCGCAGGTGCCGACTTATGTCAAGGATTATTTTGACGAACAGGGGCAACCGCCGGAGGTGATTGATTTCGGACGCGTGCGCGCGGGACAAAAGGTCTTTGTGGATTTCGGTCCGGCGATGGCTTTGATGCTCTATTTCAAATCGTTGCCGACCACGTACTTGGACTGGAAACTTTGCGAAACCTTGGGAATTACCGGCCGCCTCGACGACACTCGGCAATGGCCGACGATTTTTTCCAGGAGGGTAGGGGAGACAACGCAGTTTTTGCTGGACGTGATGACACCGGGAAGTCTCGCAAACGGCCGCGAAGGCGTACAAAGCACGCTCAAGGTGCGTTTGGTGCATGCGAGCATCCGCCATTTTGTGGGTGCAAGTCCCAAATTCAAGGAAGGCGAATGGCAAAAACCGATCAATCAGGAAGATTTGGCCTATACCTTGCTCACCTTCGGACTCACGATGGTGCAAGGCGCGCGGCAAATGAACCTTCCGATGACGGACAAGCAGGCAAGTGATTTTTACTATGCTTGGCGATTGGTGGGGCATTATCTTGGAATCGCACCCGAATTGATTCCTGTGGATTTGCAAGATGCCGAAGCACAGCAACAAGCCATGTTTGCGCGTTTGGTAGGTCCCTCAGAATCAGGTAAATCGATCACGAAAGCCTTGCTGGACTTTTCGAAAGAAATCATGCTGCCGACCGACCTGCTCGACAACAGCGCGGACTTTTTGCTGCGCTATTTCATGGGCGATGAACATGCAAACGTCTTGGGCGTGGAATCAAAGAAAGGATGTTTGGCAGCGGTCGTCCCAGGAGCGATTGCCCGTTACTTCGGATGGCTGGAAAAGCTCGAAGACCGGGGCCAGGGTTTGGAGAAACTCACCAATAAACTCGGGCTTGCAGTCATTCGCGGCATGATGAAACGCTTCAAAAGCACCAAAGGACGGTCTTTGTATGTGCCGGAGGAAATGGCAAAGGAATGGGGAATTTAGGCTAATTGCCGAACATGGACTTGATTACCCGATCAATTGAATCCAAATAAGGCCTCAGATTTTTACCCAATATCCGCTCCAGCGATTTCGCTCGGAAAGCGCACCTTGGCGCGGGCATTCATGCGCAGGTTATTGATAATGAGGGCAACATCTGTATTTTCCTTGCGTTTGACCCACCAAAGAATCAGGTTTTGCCACCATCCCGGACTTGCGACAAGGTTGCCGAGTCTCGCGCTGAATTTGTCGCGCGCGCGGATCGCTTCCAACCTAGGTTCGCCCGTCAACGGAGCAAGTTTTTTGGCGAAATCCCAAGCCTCGTCGCGTGCGATTTTGATGCCGAATTCAAGAATCACGTCTTCGCCGACCATGTATTTGAGGATCAAAGCAAATCGTGGACTGAGTTCCGCAATGTCCGTTCGAATGTCATCCACCAGCGCATTGAGGATTTTGTTAATGGCATAAAAGTCCTTTTTCAGGCCATTGATTCCATCGCCAGGAGCCGTTTCCGCAGCGGCAATTCCAAGATCGAGGTTGATGTGGGCATTCATGCCGACGAGCAATTCCTGCAAAATCACATGGGTGGGGAACCGTTCGGCAATCACAAAAGCCACTTTCCAGCAAGAACTGCATTTTTGATTGTTGCGGTATTGGTGCAAGGCTTCGAGGTAGCGATTGGCGAAAATCACGTCGAGCGTCTCCATCCGCTGACCATTCTGAAAAACGTTGCCCGCTGCGATGCCCTCCTTGACCTTCTCGGTCACGACGACATACAGCGCAGGGAATATCCCGATCGGATTTTTGGTTTCAATGGCCCAGTCCAGGACTTCATTAAGCTGAGAAATGACCTCGTCGATGTTTTTAGCGGGGGTGAATTGCATTGGGAACTATGTTGGAATAATTTCCCGTGAAGATAATAGTTTGTCCGTAATGACAAGGACTTGACGCGTTCAGTATTTCAAGAATGTGGAGCGCCATGTCAAGATGGGTACTATCCACCATATTCCAACCTCACTTCCGTCCAAAATCCGCCGGAATTTCACCCCACTTTTTCGTCTCCCACTTCAGGATTTTGTTCTTGAACTTATGCGTTTTGAGCCAAGTCTCCGCTCGAGCGATGATGCTGTGTAGGTACTCCGTCTTTTTGTTGACAGGTAATTTTGTGGCGCATTTTTTCTTCTTGATCCAGCCTTGCGCGAGTTTGCTGTCCGAATAAATCGTCAGTTCCGGCTTGGTCTCGTGAAACATCGCGAGCGCATGCACGAGGGCCAAAAATTCGCCAATGTTGTTGGTGCCCAGGGGGAAAACTTGGGAACGGAAAATCTCGATCTCCGGCGCTAGCGTGTACACGCCGCGGTATTCCATCTTTCCTGGATTGCCCGAACAGGCGGCATCCACGGAAATGCTGTCGGCTACGATTTCCTTGAGAAATTCCTCTGTCAGGATTTTGGGTTCCGATTTCGGTTTTCCCGGTCCGCCACCCGGACCGGCCGGTTTTACAAAGTCCTGCCAAGGCCGTTGAAATGCCAATTTGGCTTCTTCGAGACTCACAAAGGACTTAAATCGGGCATCGGGATGGCCGGCAACCTGCGATTGGGCAGCAGGCCAAGCGTCGTAAACGCCTGGGTTTTTCCCCACCCAGACGACGTAGTATTTGCGCTCCTTGGACACGCTTATTTTTCGCGGTAGAGCACCTCGAGCATCACCTGTCCGGTCGCTTTCAATGTCGCCTTGTCGATGGCATTGATGTCGTCGGTGGTCGTATGCCAATGCGGGAAAAATTCGCTGGAGGTCAGGTCGCGGTCGATCACCTCGACCATCGGGGTTCCCGTTCCTTCAATGATGAAGTAATGGTCGTCGATCGATGCGAAGTCGGTATAGGCGCCGCTGAAGTAGTTGCCGTAGCCCAATTGCGCGGCGATGCTCCAGACATGATCCGTTTGGCCGCGTGCACTTTGGAGGCTGTAGGCATCCTTGGTAAAGCGGGCATCCTTGGCGCCGACCATGTCCAGGTTGATGCCCCAAGCTGCGCGGTAACCGGCCTTGTGCGGGTGATTCACCCAATATTGCGAACCTTGGCACCAGCTTTCATTGTCATTGTAGCTGCCATTGTCTTCCGCATCCCATAGGATCAGGTCCACGCCGACAGTCGGCGCTTTGATATGGAATTGCCGTGCAACTTCAAGGATCACGGCCACGCCACTCGCGCCGTCATTGGCACCGGGCACGGGCGCACTCGGATTTTTGCCATCCTTGTCCGCAAAGGGACGCGAATCCCAGTGTGCGGTCAGCATCACTCGTTTCGTCGCCGCCGGATTGTAGCTTGCGATGATGTTTTTCATTTGGATCAATTTCCCGCTACGGTCCTTGATTTCGGCGGCTTGCACCATCGTTTCGGCGCCGTAGGCCTTGAATTGATTGACCATCCACTCCGCACAGGCAACATGGGCAGGTGTATTCGGGATCCGCGGACCAAAAGCCAACTGCTGCTCGATGAAGCGGTAGGCGGTATCGGCGCTGAATTCGGGTGCGATGGCTTTGAAAGGTTCCACTTTAGGGATCGAATCTGGGTCTTTGTCGGTGCCGCCGGGCTTCCCATCGCCGCAACTGACAAAAATGATTGACGTGAAGATGGCCGCGAGGGCAAACAGGTGCTTAGTTTTCAACATACCATTCCGTGCCTGCGGCACCGTCTTTGAGTTTGATTTTGATTTTGCCGAGGTCGTCCCGAATGCGGTCGCTCATGGCCCAGTTTTTGTCCTGACGCACCTGCGCGCGTAATCCAATGATTACCTGCATCAGTCCGTCGGCAAGGTCGCTGCTGCCGGTCAAGTCATCTTTGAGTCCGAGAATGTCAAAGATGAACGTCTTCATGAATTCCTTGAGCAATTGGATGTCGTCGGCAGTGAGACTTTCCTTGCCGTCCTTGACCGAGTTGATCACACGCGCGGCTTCAAACAATTGCGCAAGGGCAATCGGCGTATTGAAGTCGTCGTTCATGGCATCGTAGGCGCCTTGGCGGATTTCGGCGACATTCACGGAGGAAGTCTCGGAGGGATTCAGCTTTTCAAGGCTTTTCATGGCCTCCATGAGGCGTTGGAAACCCTTTTCGGCAGCCGTCGCGGCTTCATTGCTGTAGTCCAATGTGCTGCGGTAATGCGTTTGCAGCATGAAGAACTTGGCGGTCATCGGCGAAATCGGCCCATCGAGGAGCGGGTGCTGACGTCCCAATTTGGCCAGCGAAGGTGTCGCAGAAACCGAATCCTTGGCCAATTCCAATCCGGTGAAAAGCTCGACAGGCAGGAAATAATTGCCCGTACTCTTGGCCATTCTCCGCGAATTGAACGTCAACATATTGGTATGCAGCCAATAACGAACGGGTTCGGTCCCGCAGCAGCCGACGTTTTGGGCGATTTCGTTGGTGTGGTGGGTCGGAATCAGGTCCATTCCGCCGCCATGGATGTCGAATTGATCGCCGAGGTATTTGCGGCTCATGGCTGAGCATTCGATATGCCATCCTGGAAAACCCGGTCCCCAAGGGCTGTTCCAACGCATGAGGTGCTCGGGTTTGGCCTTTTTCCAAAGGGCAAAGTCCAAGCGTCCGCGTTTTTCGTCCTGACCTTCCAGATTGTCGCGGGTTCCTTCCTGCAATTCTTCGAGATTCCGCCCGACAGGTCGCCGTAACCATGCGCTTTGGAATATTTTTCGACGTCAAAATAGATCGTGCCATCGACTTCGTAGGCGTAGCCGTTGTCCATGATGGCTTGGGTCATTTCGATTTGCTCAATCAAATGGCCGGTCGCAGTCGGTTCGACACTCGGCGGCAAGGTATTGAACAAAGCCATGACCTCGCGGAATCCGTGGCTGTAACGCTGCACGATTTCCATGGGTTCGACCTGTTGCAAACGGGCCTTTTTCAGGATTTTGTCTTCGCCTGCATCGGCGTCGTCGGTGAGGTGTCCCACGTCGGTGATGTTGCGCACGTACCGCACCTTGTAACCGAGGTGCAGCAGGTAGCGAAACATGATGTCAAAAGAGATAAACGTGCGGCAATTGCCCATGTGCACGTCACTGTAAACCGTAGGACCGCAGACATACATGCCCACAAAGGGCGGATTCAGCGGTACAAACTTCTCTTTTTTGCGCGTGAGGGTGTTGTAAACAAAAAGATCTTCCATGATCCGGGATTCGAAAAATGCTGATAAGGGGCAAAATTGCAGAAAAAAGGATCAGGATTCAAGGGAATTCCTATCCATTCGCTGCGGAAAAGTGGCCGTTAAACCTCCAAAATCGTGAATTCCACGCGGCGGTTTTTGCGGAGGCCTTCGGGGGTGTCGTTGCTCCAGCTGGGTTTGCTGCTGCCGTAGCCCTTGTAGCGGATGTTGGCGCGGTTCACACCCTTTGCTGCGAGGTAGTCGTAAACTGCCTTGGCACGGGCCGTGCTCAACTTCATGCAAAAATCAGCGCTGCAGGCATTGTTGGTATGCCCGGCGATTTCCACCTTCATGTTGGGGTTGTCCATGATGAACTGATACACGCGGTCCAATTCCGGTTTGGAATCTGCCGTGAGTTCTGAATTGCTGGGCGTGAAGAAAATATTGTTCAACACGACGGATTCACCCTTTCGGATCGGCACCAAGAGCAAATCCTGGGTGATTTCCTTGTATTCTTTGACCTCTGTCAGGTCAATGTTCTGGTTCTCACTCATGTAGCCCGATGCCTGCGCGAGAAAGCCATATTTTGCGCCGGCAGGAAGGATGATGGTGTATTCACCCGTTTTGGGATTGCTGTTGGCAACGCCGATTTCCTTACCGTCGCTGAGCAATTCGTAGATGATCTTGGCTTGGATGGGTAGGCGGGTGGTTTCATCGAGTACGCGTCCGCGAATGAGCACCACGGGTTCGGGACGCATCGCGCCCGGAAGTTTGATGCGGTAGATGTCCGTTTTCCCCATCGAATTGTTTTCGCTGCTGAAGTAGGCAAATTCGCCGGAGGCGGGCACGGAATAATAGGCATCCCAATTGGCGCTGTTGAGCATCGGACCCAAATTTTGCGGCTGCGACCATTTTGTCCAGGTGCCGTCAAGGCGGCGCGACATGAACATGTCCTTGTTGCCGTAGCCGCTGAATCCATCGGAGCTGAAATACAGCGTTTTGCCGTCTGCTGCAAGGAAAGGCGACATTTCCGTGGCGGCGCTGTTGACATTGGGCCCGAGGTTTTTGGGTTCCGAATAGGTGCCATCCGGATTGGCAAAACTCACATAGAGGTCTTTTGCACCGTAGCTGTCAAGCCGTTGAACGGTCATGATGATGGTTTTTCCATCGGCACCAAGGTGGAATTCGCTGAATTTGTTGTTGTTATAGTAATTCTGGATCACCAGTTTTTGCGGAAATTCCCAGCCCTCCTTGTTGCGGCGCGCCATGGAAAGCCCTGATGTCATGCTGCCATCGAGTTCGTAGACATTGCCGAGCAAGGCGGTATTTCCGTCAGGAGAAATCGCAGTGAGGAAGTTGTGACCGCGGTTATTCAATGGCACACCCACATTTTCAGCAGTCGTCCATTTGCCTGATCCACCCATCGTACTGTACCAAATATCGTCGTTGAGGATCCCACTTGTATTCTCGGGATGGTCTTTCCGGTCGAAATACAGCGCCTTCCCGTCGGGCGAAATGATCGGCATGATTTCGTCGTACTGGGTATTGATCGCAGTTCCGAGATTTTCGGGTTGCGATTCAAATTTCATGTCCTTGATCAGGTTGATGTCGGCCTTTATGGGGACATCGCTGTCGCTGATGCCAACGGCGTCGATATGGTTCCATCCGCTCATTCCCACGGTATTCAGCACGATTTTCACTTGCTTGACCATGTAACTTGTGAGCGGGAAGGTGATCACGTTCATCCGGCCAGGGTCGGGGAGGGGATGCGGAGTTTCGTTTTTGAAAACCTGGTATTCCTTGCCAGCGATGTCATAGAGGTACACCCTGCTCACAGCTCCTGGATTGAAGCTTTCGGCAATCGCTACCTGCTTGATCCGCATCGGATTCTTGTATTCCAAGTGCAGATATTCGTCGAGGCGGTTCTCTTTTTTGAAGGGTGACCAAGCACAAGGGCTTTCGCGGAATGCCGGCAAAACATTGGGAATGCCCAAGGCCTGCTCAGCTGAATATTGCTTGTCGCTGTATTGCGAGGATTTGTCTACGACCTTCCAAGCCCATTGCACGGTTTGTGCATGCGTCAGGGAAATGGCTGCAATCAGGCCTACAAGAAAAAAAAGTCTTTTCATCATTGACTGTCGACCAACAAATTTACACCGCGAATGATTTTTTTGCAAACGTTCGCAAGCCTTGCTTTGTTGCACATCGCTTGAAAATGAATGCAAATGCGTCACATTTCTTCGAATCTTTGCAAATTCGATGCCGAAAAGTCTGGATTTCGATGGATCGTTCCTCAGTCCTTGCCCGAGAGTTTGTCCAGCCTTTCCTTTTCCCTGGGCGAAAGTCCGGCGTAGCCTACTTCATTGATCTTGTCAAGCAGGAGGTCAAGCTCTTCCTCTTCTGAGAGTTCGGGTGCTTGCTGCTGCGGATTGGCTGCCTTTTGCTTGGGGTTGACCGCGCGAATCACGACGGGCTTTTGATTGGAAAATACCGGTTCAGGCTGCCTTGGTATCGCGGGTTGTGGCCGATTGGCTGCTCCTTGAAACCACCGTTTGAGATCCCATCCGCTGCGCATGAATTTGATCGTCAGGAAGCCAATCAAAGCACCCGAAATTTCGGAAGTCCCGGCCATCGTAAAAATGGCGCGATGGGTCACAATCGAAAACAACAGCATGAACAGGCCGATGTAGAGCAGTGGAACGTCCCAAAAAAGGACTTTGAAATTGTAGCGGGGCACAAGGGTAATCGCCGCAGCGATCAAGGCGGCATTGATCGAACCAAAACCGGCCAATCGCGTCGCAGCCGTCACTTCGACGGTTGGCAGGAGGTTGCACAACGCAATGGTGACCAAGGCATTTCCCACAATCGCCAACAAAACAATGACTTGCGTGCGCCGATCCCCGATCAAGGCATTCAAAATGTGCCCGAATGCATACAAGACAACCAAGTCCACCAGCAAAAACCAGAATTGCATTGGGTGGGCCACGAGCCAATAACTCAAGATCGACCAAGGCTGATTGATCGCGGTATCGACGTTGACGGGGAGGCTGATTTTGAGGAAGAGGGCATTAAAACCATCCGCCCCCAGGATCCCGAAAAGCAGGAAGAGCACTACATAAGCAAGGGAAAGCGCCGTGAGCAATATGCCCACAAAACCAAATCGCTTCAAAAACTGACTGTACCAGTTCATGGCTTTCAAATCATCGTTTCCCTATTTTACGCACTTTGTCGAATTGGAGATATATAAATCCGACGACCATGCCTGCAAGGTGGCCGAAGTGCGAGATTCCACCCATGGAGCTTCCAGTGGTGGCGCCAATGATCACAAGGGCAGCGGACAAAACAGCGGCACCAATCACAAACTTCCGCACGGGAAACCGGAACGGAAGGAACATCAGTCCCAATTGGGTTTGGGGAAAGTAGGCTGCAAAAAGTACCAGCATCCCTGCGATGGCGCCCGAAGCTCCCAAAACAGGACCACTCGACGGATCCAAAAATGCAAGCAAGACCGAACTGCCCACGCCAATTGTCAAATAGGAAGCCAAAAAGCGTTTGGGACCGAGTACCATTTCTAATGGAGGGCCAAAGCTGACCAGTGCCAGCATATTAAAGGCAATGTGAAAGAGTTCGAGATGGCTGAAAAATGCCGTTACTAACTGAACCGGCTTGAAAAATATCCCAAGGGGACCACGGTCGAAGATCAGGTCACTTTTCCAAAGGACTAGCCATTCGGCCAAAGGCTCCTGGAAAATATTAAACGCAATGAACACCAGCACATTGATGATGAGCAGGTTCAGGACGACGGGTGTGAGATTAAACCTTGGCATACCTCATTAAGCGTTTCGGAGGAAAAATTGTTCGAGATCCTTGATCCCTATTTTGTAATAAGTCGGCTTGCCGTTGGGCGAATGTCCGGGTTGGTCGCATGCAAAGAGTTGATCCACAAGGGTTCGCATTTCGACAGACTCCAAGGTTTGGCCTGCATTCATGGCACTTTTGATGGCGATGCTTTTGGCAAGCCGGTCATGAACTTTGTCTTTCAGGTCCAATCCGCCGGCTTCGCGCACCTCGGCGATGATTTCTTCGAAGAATTTTTCTGCCTTGCTGCCTTTCAATTCGGCGGGGAGACCTTGCAAGATGTAGGAATTGGGCCCGAATTCCCGCAAATCGAATCCCATCGCTTTCACTTCGCCTTCGACTTCGCGCATAAAGCTGAAATCCACTGGCGTAAAGCTGAGCGTCCTCGGAAACAGCAGCTGCTGACTTGCCAAAGGTGCCTTTCCGCCTGCTCTGCGGAGTTTTTCATATAAGATCCTTTGATGCGCATGGCATTGGTCGACGACAATGAGCCCATCCTTGCTTTGCGTCACGATGTAGCGGTTGCCCATCTGTGCCAAGAATCCCATCGACGCCTCGCGCACGCGCAGCTCTTTTTCGCTCTCACTCTCCGCACTCGAAACTGTGCTCGGTGGGTCGGGAAAGAGGAAATTCGGGATGGCCTCCTTTTTGGTATTGCCTTGGCTTTCGCTCCAACCGCCGGGGTACATGTCGCCCCATTTGGCGGCAGGATTGGTGCGTGGCTTGCCGAGACCGCCGCCGCTTTGCGAACCTCCATGGTTGCCGATCACCTCGGGACGGTTCTCAGCGGGAAACGGAATCTGCGAAATCAGACGCATAAAGCCCTGGTCTTCATCGCTCTGCTCGATCATCGGAGCCTGATGGTACTCGCCGATGCCCTTGCGGATGACGCTGTGCAACAGCTGATACACGGTGCGTTCGTCGTCAAATTTGATCTCGGTTTTGGTCGGATGGATGTTGATGTCGACGTGTTCGGGGGCGATGTCCAGGAAAATGCAATAAAAAGGATGCACGTCTTCCGGCAACAAGCCCTCATAGGCGCGGGTGACGGCATGGTGGAGATAGCCGCTTTTGATAAATCGACGATTCACGAAAAAGTACTGTTCCCCGCGCTTGCGTTTGCAGATTTCAGGTTGGGCGACGAATCCCTGGATTCCAACATACGGCGTTTTTTCGCCGATGGGAATCAATTGTCCGTCATATTCCTTCCCGATAAGCCCGATGAGGCGGTCTTCCAATCCCGCGGACGGCAGGTCATAAACGACGGTGCCTTGATTTTCCATCCGCATGCCGATCTCGGGTTGCGCCATGGCCACACGGATGAATTCGTTGATGATGTGGCGAATCTCGACCGGATTGCTTTTGAGGAAGTTGCGGCGGGCTGGAACGTTGAAAAACAGGTTTTTGACAAGGATGGATGTGCCTTTGGGGCTCATGCAAGGCTCCATGCGTTTGATTTCGCTGCCTTCGATGACGATTTCGCTGCCGAGGTCTTCATCGTGGAGGCGGCTGCGCATCTGCACCTGCGCGACGGCGGCGATGGAAGCCATGGCTTCACCGCGGAATCCCATCGTGCGGATGTTGAACAGGTCTTCGCTCTTGCGGATTTTGGAGGTTGCATGCCGCTCGAAGGACATCCGCGCATCAATACCCGACATGCCGCAGCCGTTGTCGATCACCTGCACCAAGGCTTTTCCTGCATCCTTGATCAGGAGGTCGATTTGAGTGGCACCTGCGTCCACGGCGTTTTCAAGTAGTTCCTTGACGACCGAGGCCGGCCGCTGCACAACCTCACCCGCCGCGATTTGATTGGCAATGTGGTCGGGCAGGAGTTGTATCAATTGTTTCATTCGCGCTTTGCAATCATCCCTTCAATCCGGCAAAAATACCGCATTCCCGCCATCTACACCAACGATTGTTTCAACAGGGAGCGGTATAAAAAAGACAACCGCGACCTTGCGGCCGCGGTTGCGTATGCTTTTCGGAATTTTCGAAGATCAGAGCGTAGAACCGCTGTTGTTGTTGCTTGTCAAGCAAGCAGTTGCGCAGAAGCTCATTTTGAAGGCATTGGCAATCGCAGCGCCGCTCATCCAAGTGTAGTTGGTAGCGGTGACTTGACCCCAGATGTTGCGGGTGCTTACACGGGCCCAAATCACGATGTCTGAGCATGTTGGCATGCTGGACAAAGGAAGTACGAGCGTGTAATCATTGGCAGCATTGCTCAGAAGGATCTTGTTGGAAAACGACTCGGTATCGACGTTTCCATCAGAGTCCATCGGAATGGTGCCACCGTCGCCGGCGAAGATCTTTACTTCCTCGAGGAACCGATATTGGTTCAAATCGAAAATGACGTAGAGATCAGAACTGTTGTTGAGGATTTCAACCGAACCCAAGGTTGCTGCTCCGTCTTTCAAGGAAGCGAAGCTCGAAGGGCCGCATTGAACTGGTGGACGGGAAACGAATGGGAAAGCGCTTTCTTGCAAGCCCAAATCGCTGCCTTCAGGGTGGATGCATTCTTTTTCGCAGCTGAATACCACGACGGAGAGACAAAGTGCGAAAAACAGGTTCTTGATAGTTGTCAGGGTTGTTGTGTTCAAAGCTTTCATTAGAGTGTGGGTGATTCTTAGTGTTTTAAAGTGATTTTTGATTCTTCTTTCCATTCTAGTCAACCATGAGATGCATTGACCAGGCCAATTCCATAAGAACGACAGTGCAAATATTTCATGTTTTCGTAATATATCCTAATTCGGTGCAATCACAGAGGTTCGAAAACGTCGTAAAATCAATGGATTGACCGATTTGGAAGAACGAAGTTGATTGAAGCACTTGTGTGTTTTTACGTAAAAACTAACAAAAGGTTGCCTGATTTATTTCGAATGTTCGGAATAAACGTGCTTGCTGTGCATCGGAATCGATTTAGGTGAATGTGGAGGCGTGTTAGATTCTTCAGCGTCCTGTTAGGTTCTTTGGCGAATCTGCAGATGGATAAAAGTTATCCACATTAAGTCCACAAGGGTCAGCGTCCCCGGATTTTGAGGAGTTCGGCCTCAGTTTGAGCGGCTTGCGGAAGCCATTGGACCTCGTTGTAGAATTTGATTTGTTCCTCCATCACGGCAAGCGTCTCAGGATGGGCATCGCCATACACCTCCGTTTTGATCGCCCGCATCAAACTCAGCTGTTCGGCCGCATTGTCAATTTGCCCTTGCATGTAATCACACATGAACAGTTCGGAGAGAATCGCAGTCACTTGACCCTCATTGCCTACCGATTGACTTTCGTAGATATCCAGCGCCCAGTTGAGGTGAATTCTTGCTTGATCATTCTTGTGCAGCACGTTTTCGAGTTTGCCAAGATTGTAGAGGTTGGCGGCGACGAATTCATGCTGCGGTCCGAGGCTGTTTTCGCGGATTTGCAGGGCCATCAGCCAATAACGTTCGGCGTGGTCGGCTTGGTCGCGGGCCATGCTCAGGGTGGCAAAACGATCCAGAATCTCTGCCACTGCGGCTTGATCGGCGCCCAGGCGCTGTTCCCGCATCCGTTTTGCCTCCGCCAACAGCAGCTCTGCCTTGGCGAATTGATCCTGTTTGATGTAAAAGCTCACCAAGTTGTCGAGCGAGACCAGCAACAGCGGATCCCAGAGCTGCAAATGTTTGCTACGGATTGCGTAGGCCTTGAGCAGGTGTTTTCGGCTTCTTCATAGTCGGTCAATTGCTCCGTGAGCACGCCTAGGTTGGTGCAGGTCGTCGCAAGCGGCAAGCCTTCTGCCCCGAATGCGGCGGTCTGAAGGTTCAGCGCCTGCTCGTACGTGCCTTTTGCACGGTCGTAGCGCCCCTGCGCGAGGTAGGTTCCTCCGAGATTGTTGAGCACGCGTGCGAGTTCGGGGTTTTGGTCACCCAGCCGCGAAGCCTCAAAGGTCAACACGGAATCGTACAACTTTTCGGCGTCGCTGAGACGGCCTGACATAAGGCAAAGTCCGGCGAGTTGCTCGCGGGCTTGGCTTTCTTGCAGTTTCGCATTGCCAAGGGCCGCGTAGATGCGCAAGGCGGATTCCAATTGCGCTTCGGCAAGGTCGCCGGTGCCGGTTTCAAGGTAAACCTTGGCCAAGGTGACCTGCGCGTCTGCGACGGGCAAGGTCAAGGGGCCGACGTGCTTTTCGCGGTGCGTGATGGATTGTTGGATTTCCGATTCGGCCAATTGAAACTGTTTGAGGCGCAGCGCCACCTCGCCCAACCAAAAGTGTGCATTGCCGACGCGGGAATCGTCGCTGCGTTTGCAGGATTCGATTTCGCTGTTGAGGGCCGTTTGGGCCATCTTCAGGGCTTCGTCGTTGCGGTTTTGGGCAAGGAGTTTCTCGACCTTGGTTTGTTCGGCGGCAAAGTCGAATTTCTGTGCGGTGGCGAAACCGGGACAAACGATTCCCAGGATGACCAAAATCATCCCAAGACAGTAACCTCGAAATGGGATTCGAAGATTGGAAAAGGAAAGCAAACGACCTCCGCTCACATTCCCCCGTCTTTTTTGCAGCATTTGGGCAGGGCTTCGTAGGCGGTTTCACTTGCGGGCGTGAGTTTCGTCTCATAGCCGGCATTGGCGCAGGCTTGATGCAAATCGCTCACTTTGACGACTGTGCTGTCAAAGTCGATGATCGCCATGTTGTGGTCCAGATCGAATTTGGCGGAGGCCACGCCCTTGGTGCCGTTGAGCGCTTTTTCGATGGTTTCCTGGCACATTTCGCAGTTGCCACGAACCCAGAATTCCGTGTGGGCATTGGCTTTTGCGCCGCATCCGCTGAGTTGCAGTACAAAGAGGGCTGCCACGATGAAGCTGCCGATCCATGGCAACAGTTGAATTTTCTTTTTCATTTTGCGGGTGAATTGATAAATGGTTGAACGGGTGAATCGGAACTTGGTTCATTTGCAGGGAAAGTCGCGGTCCCTGCACCATGCAGGTAGACCATTTTCCCGCCCTGATGCGCGCCAAACAGCATCAAACCGAGGAGCGCAACGAAAACGGCAACAAAACCAATCCGTTCGAAAACGAAATTCGATTTTTGTCGGAGGAAGGCCCAGATGCCGAGCATGCCAAAGCCGTAGGTCGCCACCATCAGCAGGTTTTCGTGGTTTTCCATCAATTCCTTGAGTTCGGGACCGGCTTGGATATTGCTGGATTCGAAGTCACCTGTAAAGATGGCCACGATGCAGAAAACCAATCCGGCGACGTGAAAACCAAAACCGGTGACTTGAAAAACCGTCTGCTTGCGCCACAATCCGAGGGCATACAGGAGCGCAGCGGCCAAAAGCAGGACCGGCGGAAAGTGAACGATGGAGGGATGCAGGGGCATCATGCGGCAAAATTAAACAAATTCATTGCGGCAAGTCAGTGGGGGTGCTGCGATTTGGACTTTTCTGCCCGGATTGCCTTTGCAGCGGTGACCGTTTCCCGCAAAACATGCCAATCACCTTTGTGGAGGCGCTTTTCGGATACCCGTTTGACGGCGGCGCGCATGTCACCGCGCTGAATCCACAGCAGCCCGTTTTCCTGCCCGATCACATGAAATCCGTCATGCGCATAACTCGCACGCACCAATCCGAAGACATTCCGCAGTTCCACGACTTCATTGGTGACCACCACAAACGGGCTGAGCATCATCAGGGCCGCAAAAATCACTGGCAAAACGCCCATGAACACCACCCAGAAATCCGACAGCAGCAATCCGACCACAACGGCCGCCAATCCGGCAAACAACAAGACAAAGCCAAACAGCGGATGTCGGCGCAGGGGAATATTGGGAATTTCGACTTCAGCGGGCATTTCAGGGATTCTCTGGCAAAATTGGGGGAGGAGGGAAGGCGGTCAATCGGTGCGTTTTTCGGCGGTGAGGGTGTATTGGTATTCCAGGCTCGTGAAATCGACGGTCACCGTCCGGAAGCCGGCAGAGTCCAATTCGGCACTCACCTGCGTCGACGCCAATTTCGTCTCCGTGGGCGGCCCGACGGGAAGCGGCTCCTTTTTGAAGTCGATCACCACGAGTTTTCCATCGGGCTTGAGGCCCTTGCGCACCTTGGAGAAATAGGCGACGCGGTTGCTGATGAATCCGTAGGTATTGACAATCAGGACCAAATCGGCTTCGCCTTCCTTGAGCATCGGATCCTCGGGCTTCACGAGCCGCGTTTCCACGTTGAGGTTGTTTTTGTCGGTATTGTGGGAGAGTCTGCGGTTGATGTAATCGAGGAAATCTTGCTCGATGTCGATCGCAATGACTTTGCGGGCCTTGCGGGCGAGGGGCATGGTGAAATAACCGGTACCTGCGCCGATGTCGGCGACGACTTTGTCACTGAGGTCGCCGAGGCGGCTGATGACCATTTGCGGCTTCTGCCAGTTTTCGCGGTCGCCATGGTCGAGGTCTTCCAAAGCTTCAAAAGCGCTGTCACTTTCGGTGGTGAGCACCATTTGCCCGTTAGGGAGATATTGGTTCTCTGCGTCAAGTTGATTGTTTTTCCCCGCCTCCGAATTGCAACTGCCGAGGAAGCAGAAACTCAACAGCAGGGTGCCGAAGCCGAAAAAGCCAAGCCTCCGAGCGGGATACGATGTCGTTGAATTATCCTTCATCGCCTTCCTTGGGTGCTTTGGGTTCCTTTTCGGGTTTTACCTTGGGTTCCTTCGGCGCTTTGGGTTCCTTTTCGGCCTTGACCTTGGGCTCTTTGGGGGCCTTCGGTTCTTTTGGAGCCTTTTCCTTCTTTTCTTTGGGAGCCTTGGGTTCCTTTGCTGCCTTTACCTTGGGCTCCTTGGGGGCCTTGTCGCCCTTCTCCGGTTTTTCCTTTTTCTCCTTCGGCGTTTTGTCACCTTTGGCCTTCGGTTCCTTCTCCGGTTTTTCGTTGTCTGCCTTCGAATCCTCCTCTTTTTTCTTCGAATCCGATTTTTTGGCTTCCGGACCGGGTTTCACGTCGGGTGTAGTCGGCTGCGCCTCCTTCGCACCCGCATCAGGGGCAGGATCTTCTACAGGTGTAATGCCGGGTTGCGCGGGATCGTCGGCCTTGATGCGTTTGATCGGACCAAAAATTTCGTCCTCAGCGGCCTTGATGCGCGCAGCTTCCTCTACGGCTTTGGCATTTTGGTCTTCGACGGCGAGGGCCTCCGCCTCCTTGGCCTTCAATTCTTCCACTTCCTGACGCTGGCGTGCCGCAATCTCGGGCTTGGTCAGTTTTTTGCGTACCGAAGTGTATTGGATGATGTCGTGCAGGTCGCAGTCGCAATCATAATAGTCTTCGTAGCATTTGGTGATCATGCAGTCCATTTCCCATCCCTTTTTGAATTTGGTGGGCTTTTTGGAGCGTTTGAAGGTGAGTTTGTATTCGCAGTCGCTCGTCCATTCAATCTTGAAGACAAGTTTGTTACCCTTGTCTTTGAGTTTGCCCTCCTTGTCGAGGCGCATCTTGGATTTGGACTTGTCAATCTTCTGATCGCGGGTGATTTTGCGTGTTTTGGTCTCCCGCATTCCGCGGTTGCTATTCACCTGCACCTCCTTGTGGCGTGACCGGCGAATCGTGATGTACATGTTGTTCTTGTCGATATACTCCATCGAACCGCGGCGGTAGCGGGCGCAGGGCACAGCGTAGCCATGTTTGACCGTGCTGTCGGCATTGTTGGCGTGGAAACGTTCGTTGGCGGTGTTGGCGCCGTCTCGAACTTCAGGTTCCTTGTCGCCTTTTTTGCCTTGTTTCTTCTTTTTCTTGCCGTCTTCCCCGCCGCCGCCATCGTCACCGGCATCGTCGGAAGGTTCAGGTTTTTCGCGTTTTGCCTTCGCATCGCCATCTTCCTTGCCCGCTTTGGGGTCCTTGGCGGGCTTTTCCGGTTTGGCTTCTTTTTCGGGTTTGGGCGCCTTGGGCGGCTTTTCGGGCTTGACCTTCGCTTCCTTGGCGGGTTTTTCGGGTTTTGCCTTTTCTTCCTTGGCAGGTTTTTCCTTTTTGTCGTCGCCGTCATCCTGCGCGAATGCCGCAAAAGGGGCCACGGAAAAAGCCATCAACAACAAAATTGCCAACAAATGGCAGTGCAGCCCCGACAGTGTTTTGGAAACCACTTTCATTCTTTTAGTCAACGCAGCAAGGTAACGTTACCAATTTGCGATCAGCGCCTGCAAATATACATGCGAACGGTGGGAATGCAGAAATCAGCCCCCAAAATCGACCTTTGAGGCAACAAATCGAACTGCCGTATGGCATTCGGATGCAAAAAATCAGCCGACGGTAGCGATCAGGTGGTCTACAAGGGCCACGTATTGTTCCATGGAGGTATCGGCAGACTGACCCTTGAGACTTTCCCAAGCGGCGTATTTGGCGGCGCCTTTGAAATCAAACATGCCGGGTTTGTCCCCATGGACATCGCCTTCGGTGGCTTGCTTGAAGAGGGCGTACAGGTTCAGCAATTGTTCGTTGCTAGGACGTGCTGTCAGCGTTTTGACCCGCTCGGCGGCGTCGTGGAACTTTTCTGTGAGTGTCATTCTCTACGAATCGATATTTAAAGTAAAGCTATTGGAAAATGCGGAAACGGCCAAAAGGGGAAGAGGGAGGGAATCCGAGAACTGAAAAGGCATTGCAAATTGATTTCGTCACTTCGAATGCAGATTGGGGACCTCTACGCCAAAATGTAACTCGCTTCACATCGTCTTTCAAAGCAGCGGGCAATGTTCTCCGAATCAGTTTTCCTTCACCAACTTCACCACCTCAACCCGATCCTTGACCCGCACCTCCACAAAATACAGCCCCGCGCTCAGGTGCGTCACGTCCACAGGCGGGTCACCCGCGCGGTAGGTGCGGGCAGGCGCGACCTCGCGGCCGGTGATGTCGTGGATTTTGAGGGTGCATGTGGATGTGTTGGCCGGGAGGGTCAGCGTGAAAGCTGATTTCGTTGGGCTGGGGTAGAGGGAGATGGAAGGATTTTGCGTCCATGCGGGGTCTTGGATTCGGACGGGTTGGGAGATGCAGATGTCGGTGGAGTCGCCGCCTATCCATTTGGCGATGTAGTTGACTGAATCTCCCCCAATTATGCGATCTGAACTAATGTAAAACTCCGAATTGAAGGACTCTAAACAAGTTACATTGTCTAAAAACAAATCAGGTCCGCCAAATGAGCAAAAATTTAGGCCATCAAAATGCGCAAGCTTATACGGTCCATTCCAATTTGAACCGTCAAAGATTAGGTGCGTCCCAACAATAAAAAGTCGATCATCGATTACTTCCAAATCTTCAATTTGCCCCAGGAAATTGACGTTGGGAAAAGGATTTGCCCATTGCACATCATCCCAAGTCATCAAATAATCGGCGGAATTGCCATCTTGTTGAAAAAAATATCCACCGACAAATAATAGGTTTTTGAACGTTTTTAGTTTTCGAACCCAACTGTCTCCCTTAATCCCACCGGCAACATCTTCCCAACCATTTGAACCCCAAGCAACGATTTCATTCATCTGGTTACTGGCCTCAAAATTGCCACCAAAGTAGTACCTATTGCTATAGTATTCAGCACAATAGAAGTGTTCGGCTTGGGAAAAAGGCAGATTGCCACCAAAGGACGTCCAAGTTGAATCATTCCATTTCAAAATCCTTCCACAGAATTGCCCATATATTGAATCAAACATACCAAATGCAAAGAGTTGGTTGTTAAGCAACTCAAGGGTCACGGGACCGTTAATTGGGCCATAATTAGTCCAATTTGATCCATTCCAGGAATTTAGATATGGCCAATAGCGATTGCCCGCCATCATTCCGTACCTACCACCAACGAACAATTCCCCTTCCCTTAATACAACTGATTCAATTGATTGACACCCGGCGGTGGTACAAGAGGTGTCCCCTGTTCCTGCTCCTAGTTTGGACCAATTTATTCCGTCCCACGCGGCAATTTGGCAAACCAAACTGTCACCAGCATAGTCAAATGAGCCTGCAACATACAAAAGTCCATTTGCCTCATCATGCGATAAGCATGTGACTGGGCCATTCGTACCACCTCCAACTCCTTGCCAGAGTTGGGCATTAACAGATCCCCAACCCAAGAGGGCCAAAGCGATTACCCAAAAGACGTTTCTGATCGTTTTCATTCCTTCACCAATTTAATCACCTCAACCCGATCCTTGGCCGCACCTCCACAAAATACAGCCCCGCGCTTAGGGGCGCAACATCCACAGGCGGGTCACCCGCGCGGTAGGTGCGGTAGGTCGCGACCTCGCGGCCGGTGATGTCGTGGATACGCAGCGTGAAGCTTGAGAATGCAGGATTCGTTTCAATCTTAAAGGATTGATAGGCAGGGTTAGGAAAACCAGAATGTCGAGTACTTGAAATTGGATCCGAGGAAACACTGACGGGTTGGTAGATGCAAGAATCCGTCGGGTTGCCGCCCATCCATTCTGCAATGTAATGAATATCAAAAAGTGGAGGAACGGGGTTAGGGGCACCAGAAACAAACAAACTACCCCCCAAGCCCGCAACATTGAGCAATGATTCTTCTCCGCTGCCAAAAATACAAAAGTATGTCCCGTCAAAATGGGCAAGGGTATGCATCCTGCGGATCTGATTGGAAGTAACGGGGGCCACAATGTACAATTTCCCAGCAATGACCTCAAGGTCGTAAGCTTCGAACCAAAATTGAATGTCGGGAAATGGATCAATCCACTTTTCGCCATCCCAAGCCATGACATAATCTTTGACATTGCCATTTATCGAAAGAAATTTTCCAGCGACAAGAGCAAATTGTTGATACGGCCATGTCATTGACATAGGAGTTGGATCCATAGATCCCATTTTGAAGCGAATTGAACCTGCATCGTCGTATTTCAGGATTTCGTTACCGCCATTTTCGTCTTGAAGTTGCCGGCAAAATAGTAGGCACCCTGAAAATAGACGGACATTTTACTACTTCTCGATCGCCTGCCTGCCATGGCACGGCGAACCAAATGCCCCAAGTGCTACCGTTCCACTTTGCGATATGGTCGATGCGACCACTGATTGAATCAGAGGTTCCAGTGCGAAAAGTTGTCATCCGCAATCGATAAGTAGGAGGGATCCTGTTGGGGATTGCCGCAAGCTTGCCAATGGACTCCATCCCAGGTCGCCAAGTAGGAAGTGGAATTCAGTCCGACGCCATCTAATTTTTCAAATTGTCCCCCCCGCAAAAATTTTAGGAATGGTATGCATTACAGAGTTGGGAGGTGTTAGAAGGAAATGGGCGATGTCCTAATCCGGAATCAAGAGCGCATGCGCATCTTCCCCATCAAATTTGGCAATGCAACCCACGTAGTTCGAGCCTGCATTGTTAAATTGAATGCGGCGAAAAAAGTATTGGGTAGCGAATCATAATACAATTGGTTGATGAATCGATTGACGCCGCCATCGACTTCCTTGCCAGATCTGCCCCTTCCCAACCCCAAACAATCAGAGCTGGCTTGGCAGAAGGTATCGCAAGATTGTTCTCATTGTTTGACCAATTTAACCTCGCGGCCGGTGATGTCGTGGATTTCGAGGGTGCATGTTGTCGTGTTGGGCGGAGCTTCAGAACAAGGGTAATTCGTTGGATTGGGGTAGAGAGAAATGGTCAATTTACTTTCCTATTCGGGAGATGCCACCAATCGACAACCGTCCGGGACTTGCACCCCCGATCCATTCGAAAACGAGAGATGGAATCAACCATGGCACGGATCTGCCAATCGTCATAAAAGGAATTTAGCGTATCGTGGTAAAAACCAATTGAGGTCGGAACAAAATCAGTTGGATTCCCTCCAACCCAACCACCGATTGCCGTCCACATAGGAGTTCCTTGCGGGCAACCTCCAGCCGAATCAAACAGGCCATCGGCATACAAGGCATCCCCATTGATAAGAATGCACTACGAATCCATCCACCAGGCAACGCCCTGTATCCTCCACTCCCTGCAGCGTGTCCCATACTTGTCATCCCAAATCGTGATTCCATTTTCGGCAGATTTTCGGCGTATCGTGCTTATTAAAATGACCAGCAATTACCAATTTTCCCTGATACGTAGCAAGAGCACTCACGACTGGGAAAAGTGCCGAATAGGCCGACATCGACACCAACCAATCGAAGCCGTTCCATTTTGCCGCCAAACCATGAATCGGTGGATTACTCCCCGGTTTGTGAAAGTCACCACCAATGTATAACTCGCCCTCAAACCACTCCGCATCATAAATCCGATTCAACGAACTCATGAACTTTGGCAAGTTAAAAACAGGACCCCACGAAGTGCCATCATGGCAGACCATGGGCTTCTATGCCAGTTAATGTCTTGCATAAAGATACAATGTTGTCCATCACTTCGAGTCCAAAACCGATTCCACCCCAGGATTTACTTTGTGCTCAGGCCAGAACCACTGGCAACCCAATCATTCCTTCACTTTGCGATCCTACCTGAAGGATTTTCCTCCTGCCATCAAAAGTTCCTGTTACAAAGAGCGTTCCGCCTTTATATCGTGCAAATGCCCTGGCATCGTTTACCCTTGAATTGTAGATCACTTGCGTTCCACAAGGGACATCGAATCCACAACCAAGCCCAATCACGGTATCACCAACGATTTGACCAAAGCCGTGAATTTCGGAAGAATCAAACCAAGTGTATAGCCCGGCGACCAACATCCGGCTCTTTTTGCATCATACTCATGCAATGTTGGAGCAATGTTAAATTTTCGATTGATGCCCAATTTTGGGCATTTTTAACGGATCCACAAGCAAGAGGAGCACAGTGATTACCCAAAAGACGTTTCTGATCGTTTTCGTTCCTTCACCAGTTTAATCACCTCAACCCGATCCTTGACCCGCACCTCCACAAAATACAACCCCGCGCTCAGGTGCGTCGACGTCCTGAGGCGGGTCACCCACGCGCGACAGGTGCGTGGAAGGCCGCGACCTCGCGGCCCGGTGATGTCGATGGTTAGGGTGCATGTGGATGTGTTGGCCGGGAGGGTCAGCGTGAAGGATGAATTGGCTGGGTTGGGGTAGAGGGAGATGGTGGCGTGGGGAGGCTCATTTGCTTCGAGCATACTAGTTGAATTACCACAGGCTTCGACATACGATCCGCCGATCCATTTCGCCACAGAATTAATAGAATCAGTATCGATGACTTTAAAAGCACCACCCACATAAAGTGAATTTTGATGTTGAATGGTGGAAAAGAGCCCATTGCCATCTGGAGAATCAAAGCCAAGACAGCACCATTTCAAACCGTCCCATTTCGCAATTCCAGAACATGGAATTCCATCTGCAGAGCTAAACCCGCCTACGACATAGAGTGAGCCGTCATGGATTTCCATGTCCCTAATCGAGGCATTTTGACCGCCGATGCCGCCTCCTAATTCAGACCATTCTATTCCGTTCCAGCTAGCGATTGCGTTTCCAGGATTCCCTTCACCTAAGGAAAATCGTCCCCCTACGATCAAACGGTCCATATAAATTTCAAAACTCATTGGAAGTGACCCGCCTCCACGAATCCCGTTTCCAACGGAGACCCATTGCTGACCGTTCCAACGTGCAATGCCCTCAATAGTGCCGTTCCAATTTACAATGTTGCCTCCTATATAAAGCTCATTGTGATAAACGATGGCACATCCAATTGCGCTTGCAAGCCATTTCGTAGTATCAATAGAATACCATTGCGTTCCATTCCATTCCGGCTATTTTACAGTGGGCTGG
>JADKCL010000044.1 GCA_016718825.1 Bacteroidota bacterium
CAAAGTCATCGTCAAGCCAGGGATTCAGGAAAGCGATGGAGATTATTCGTTGAAGAAGCTTGATGGCCGACCGATTTTGTTGCCGGATGATCCTAGATGCCATCCAGGGATTGACAACCTCCGCTCCCACCGCCAACGATGGGAATTCTGACATCCTCGCCCCCCAATCCAAAAAACTTCCCGAACTTCCCATTCGGAATTCATTACCCCCACGATCACATGTCCAAAGACACCCCACGCAACCCGAAAGCGCAGGCCCAGAAGGACCTTCGGCAGGAGAAGCAGCAGTTGAATGCGGCAGAAGCGGCCAAAAGGCTCGCTGAGGAGCGGTTGGAATTGCATGTTCAATTTGCGGTGCTGGAGAAAGATCAGCGGGAATATGAATTGGAGCGGCGACCGGAATCTCGTTTGAATCCGCTTGTGGGGTTGGAGGATTGGATTGCGACTTATCGGCACACGCGCTACAAGGTCGAGGGTTTGTCGTCTCCCATTGTTCTGGGACAGCTGAATCCGGAAGTCGATGCACTGTTGACGACGCACCTATCCCCGAATGTTGCCAAGCCACAGTCCTGGGCCTACTTGACGGCTTGGAATCCGATGTCGAAGGCGTTGCCCTTGAAGCAGAACATTCGGCGCAATGAAATGCTCAAAAAGGAGCTGCAAAGCTACACCGTCATCCCGGGCATCGGCGAAAGTCTGGATGGGATATGGGCCGAGGAAAGCTTTTTGGTGATCGGCATCGAATTGTTTGCAGCCAAACTGACAGCGGGTAGGCATCAGCAGCGCGCGTTTTTGTTTGCCGAGGCAGGGAAAGCAGCAGAATTGTATGTGCGGTTTGATATGGGGATGCCTTATCATAGCGCTGGAATAGTTAGCAGGTAGCAGTTAGCGGTTAGCAGTTTGAAATTAGAAATTAGAATCCCGCAGCGGGATCTTGAAGACCTTTGAGAAAGAGAAAACGCTGAACAAATGAAGAATGGAGGCTCGTCGTTGATCAACTGCCTCCGTCACGCCCGATTCAGATGGGCATCCGGCAAACAGCGCCAAAACCTACTTGGAATAGACATGCTGTCTACCGCGAGTAGATATGCTTTCTGCCGCGGCCATGTTTGACCTTTGGTTGGACAGGGTCGCTGTTTAAAATTCACTACGGCGCTATTTACGCGTCCCTTCGGTGATGTTTACTTTTGTCGAGGGTGCTGTTTACCGTGGATAGATATGGTGTTTGCGCCAGACATGCTTGACCTTTGCTGCGGTAGATATGCCTTTTACGCCCGACATGTTTGACCTTTGTGGCGGTAGATATGCTGTTTACGCCAGACATGTTTGACCTTTGCGGCGGTAGATATGCTGTTTACGCCAGACATGTTTGACCTTTGCTGCGGTAGATATGCTGTTTACGCCAGACATGTTTGACCTTTGCTGCGGTAGATATGCTGTTTGCGCCAGATATGTTTGACCTTTGCCCAGACATGGTTGACCTTTGGCTGCACATGTTTTCAGCTTGCCGAATGCAGACTACATTCCTGCTGCGAATCTGGTCAGTCCTTTCCAAATCAACTGCCGGAGAATCACGAAAAAAAGGTGTCTTTAGAAAAAATTTTCGCTACAAAATCTTCGAATTTAAGCCGTATGAATAGATTCCATTCGATCCTTGAAAAAAAATTCATCTTCGGTGAAACTTTTTCCTGAGCACTTTTCGTAGAAGGAGAAAAACCGCCGCTGACCGGACAATCAGCGAATGGAACCTTAAACTTGCGCTTGCTTTCCGTCCATAAAATCTGCGGTTTAACCCACCGCTCAAACTTGTCACCATTTAAACTCATTACAAGATGAAGGACCTTAATGTTAAGACGAATTGGACTCCTGCAGATGTAGCCCTCTTCAAAGATGCCTTGGACAAAATGATTCAATTGACCCCGTTTCGCCTCAATTTGGACGACGACGAGCGCAGGGCGAATCCGACGGTTGCCGATGCTCGCCTCCCCTATTGCAAAGACTGCAATGACTATGGAGTTGACCATCAAGCTGCGCTCAACATGACCAACGATGAAGTCGCCGAGTTGCAGCAAACCTATCAAGATTTCCTCTGGGTGTCCCATCTCTTGGGTGACGTGGACACTTTTCGTGCAGGTTTGGCAGATGCGAAACATATGCTCGGCGCAAACCTCTTCAAATTGTCACGTGACCTGCATCTTTCCGTCAAATTGGCTGCGCAAAAAGGCAAACCGGGTATGCGTGCTGTGTTGCAAACCCTCGATGAACGGTACGCGCAACAAGGCAATTTCAAGAAGAAAAAAGACGAAAACAGCTCGAGCGGCGGCCCCAATCCAACTCCGATTCCCGGCCCCGGACCGCAAGAGGATATTGCATAATATTCGGTAGCATTGACCATGTTTTGTTTGCAACACAACCTGTCCGTTTGGATGGGTTGTGTTGTTTTGGGTGGATTAAATGGACGTATCGCGAAGGGTTAAGTTCATCCTGGGCAACTAAAGAATCGTATCAGGGGGGGGGGGCGTAGGGACCGGTCGCGACCGGTCCCTACCCGAACGGAACCATTGATTGGAAACCAATCGGTTTGCGGGTGTATACATCCCAAATTCCCCATCCGCCCCGTATTTTCAACCCATGAAATCCAATACTGCCCACCCACAGCGATGAAAATCAAAAAATTACGCGTCCATTGGATCGCTGTTTTATTCCTTGGAAGTTCGTGGTTGGTAGCATCCGGTCAGGTCACCCAAGAAAAACCGCACATTCGCCAGGCACACGAGAAAATGACCTTTGCAATCAACATTTCACCCTTGGAGTTTCGCCTTGCCGATGTGGAAAAGACGACGATCACGGTCGACGTAACCAACACGGGCTACCAAAAAATCAATCCCGAATACACTCAATTTCAGTTACTTGTCAATGACACGCTGTCGTTTATTTTCATGCTGAGTGGCAACCGCATCCTGTCCGGCGAATGGTTCTCCCTTGGGCCCAAAAAGCATGTCTCCGAAAATCTCTCTTCGATTGCTTCCGGGTTGTTTCCGCGTGTGGGGGAATACAAACTGCAATTGTTGTGGAAGGACCGCGCTGCGGATGTCTTTTGGGTGAAGGTGTTGGAGTGAGGGATGCCTAGCAGGACCTGACTTTCCACTTGCATTCCCAATCAATTTCCTCTAAATTGTCCCCAGAAAGCTATCAATATGTCCAATTCACTCGTTCACCAGTCACCTCGTCCGTCCAAAAGGGAATCTACGGATCGCACCGCATTTGACAATTCGCAAAACGACGACATCGTAGGGAAAGTCCATGGCACCTCCTGTTTTTCAGCTCAAAGCCGATGAAGGAGGCGATGACAAAAAGAAAGAGGAGCAAAAAACCAACTTTAATTGGAGCGGCGCTGTGTTGGGTGGTGCAATCGGAGGGCTAGGAGGAGGCATTTCAGGAATGTTCATGGGTGGCATCTCTGGTGGACTTTACGCAGGAGGCATCGAAAATTTGCTCACGGTTGGTTCAAAAAAGGCGGAGTCATTCGATGATCTCAAAGTCATTCTCCAAACAATTCCCACTGGAAAAGAGTCACTGCAACGTTTCAAGGACTATGGTACTACAATTGAATTTGTTGCGGGTGGCGGTTCTTACCACAGTGCTGGAAAAATGACCATCGATGCCAATGAAACCGTTCGCGAAGCAGCCTTGACCTTTGTACATGAAATGAACCACGCCTACTACGAAAAGGCTGGCCTACGCAAGGACATCATGAAAGACAACAAAAAGGATTACGTTGCTGGCATGGTCGAGGAAGAAGCCGAAGGGACCGTCAAGAGCATTGAGGCAAAAATCGAATTGGAGGGAACCATCATCGATACGAAGGGACTTTCATTTCCATTGGAAACTGAATATCGGACGGCCTACAAGACGGCCTACGATGCTGGAATTAAGGCAGGAAGCATGGCAGAAGAGGCAAAACAATGTGCAAGATCGGCAGGCAAGGATGCCGTCGTGAAAGGATTTTTGGACGGTAAGGTTCAAACCTCCAATACGGGCGAATCCTATTCGGCTTATTACGGCGACGCTTGGGACAAAAATCACCCAGCCGGGAAATGAAACGAAACCGCAAAAGGCAACTCCTAGCAGTGCTTCCCCTCCTCCTACTCTCGCTCAATTGCAAAATGCATACACCCGAAAAGTCATTTCCTCAGCTAGCAACATTTCCTTCGGAAGCCGCATTGTTGGCATCGCTGCTGTCGGATAGCATCACCGAATCCACGACTTTGGTGACGCCGTTTTTCCACCATACCACCATTGAAAAGATCGAAAAGCGCTTGCCGACGCATCCGATCGTGTATTATTTCTCCAAAGGCCCCGAAGGCAAGGTCCTCAATCTCACAGGCAATACAGAAAAATTCGAAACGGCCGCCGTCGAGGACAACTTGTTGCTTCACACGAATGACGATGCCATTGCCTACACGAACACGATGTTTCAAGCCTGCAAAAGCCGAAAAGCCTATATTGTGGAGCAGGAATTCGGTTTTCGGTTTATTCCGAAACTTAGCCCCGAGGAAACACAGCGCAGCGAATCCCTCTTGCAAACCTACGCCAACAAGATGCATGGCCCAGTCTCGACGGCGGTTGGGGGATTGTTTTTGGTCAGTTATATTTATGTGGAGGACAGGAATTTGTACGAGGTGAAAATGGAGCTGTCGAGGATTGGACGGTTTACGGAGGAGAAGGTCTTGTTGGAGAAGGATCTGCCTGTGGTTTGGGTGAGGTGAAGGAAGGAGAAGGTTCACGAGGAATACCCATTGGCACTTTGAAAATCAATCGTATCGCGTAGGGATCCCGAGGATCGGGACGACCGGTCCCTACGCAGGACGTACAGATCCCCCATTTGCACATTCCCCATCCGCCCCGTATTTTCATCCCATGGAATCCAAAGGACTGTTTACCATCGACATAGACGACGAAGGTCGCGAGGTTTGGGAGGTCGCCCATGCGGTGCTTGCCCTGTATGAAATGCCGGCTGACGAAGAAGAGGATGATGAGGATGAAGATGAAAATGAAGCGCACGAACCCGCTGCACCTGACCCCAACAAGCCCGTTTTTGAAATGCTTGTGGAATTGCGCATGGGTGCTGCACAATTGCGTGCGCCCGAGTTGGAGGAGGTCATGAAAGGCAGTCCGAGTTTGCAGGTGCGTGTCTTCCTGACGCAAGCGCAACGCCCCTTGCGGCCGGGAATGGTGATGGAGCAGGCATCCGACTATGACGCGGTGCATGAGCGGCACCTTTCCAACTGCGTCTATTTCGAACACCACGGTATCGTGAACGTGCGCATCGAAGTCCTGGACATCATCCCGAGTGGTCGCCGCCTACGCATCTCCGGGGAAACGGTCATCACCAATTATGGCAAAGGCGGCCCCGATGCCCGATTTGAAGCCGTGGTGGATGCGGCTGCGGGGAGGCCGTATTTTCAGTGGTGAGAGGGAGGCATTTGACATTTTTGTTGGGAGGGTGTTGATGGTCTGTTTGTGTTAATCGCCTCACCCCAACCCCTCTCCACCAATTTTCCTAGCGGAAAATTTGCGGAGAGGGGCAAGATCGATCTTCGCAGAAGATCAGATTGCGCCCCTCTCCATTGTAGAAATCGTGATTGAGCGCAGCGAAAGAGCGATTTATGCAATGGAGAGGGGTTGGGGTGAGGCGATAGGAAAATTCGATGGCGGAATTCAATTTCAAAATGCTCGTATTGATCGCCTCACCCCAACCCCTCTCCACCAATTTTCCTTGCGGAAAATTTGCGGAGAGGGGCAAGATCGATCTTCTGCGAAGATCGGATTGGGCCCCTCTCCATTGTGGAAATCGTGATTGAGCGCAGCGAAAGAGCGATTTCTGCAATGGAGAGGGGTTGGGGTGAGGCGATAACGAAAATTCGATGGCGGAATTCAATTTCAAAATGCTCGTGTTGATCGCCTCACCCCAACCCCTCTCCACCAATTTTCCTAGCGGAAAATTTGCGGAGAGGGGCAAGATCGATCTTCGCAGAAGATCAGATTCGCCCCTCTCCATTGTAGAAATCGTGATTGAGCGCAGCGAATGAGCGATTTATGCAATGGAGAGGGGTTGGGGTGAGGCGATAAGAAAAAATCGGTAGTGCAATGATATTTTCAACCTGCCTGTGCCGATCGCCTCACCCCACCCCCTCCCCACCAATCTTCCTAGCGGAAAATTTGCGGAGAGGGGCAAGATCGATCTTCGCAGAAGATCAGATCCGCTCCATCAATACCGCCGCAATTGCTTCAAGCACATTTGAAGGATCATCAAGCTCCGAATTTTTAAACCGAAGCACTGTAATGCCGATGGAATCGAGTCCTTCGTCTCGAATTGCATCTTCAAGCTCGTGGCCTTCGTGAACTGCGCCATCCAATTCAATCGCTAACTTTGCCTCAATTGAGTAGAAATCGGCCACATATAGCCGCAATAGCGTTTCTCTTCCTGCATAATAAAGCGGATGCTGTCTCCGAAACTTCACATTCAGAATTTGCCTATTTCGAATGAGCTGCCACAACTTATCCTCATAAGGAGTAGAATCTCTTCGCAATTGTCTGACGAGTGCTGTGATGGGGCCACCTTGTACTGGTTTTTTATTGTCCATTTTAAGTAGATTGGTACTGCAAATTGCAAAAAGTTTGAAACATGTTCAAGAAGTATCTACCTGTTTTTATCGACTCACAATAACATCGGTCTCCACGAATTTTCTTGTCCGCATTGATCCCCTCTCCACCAATTTAGGAAAATTTGGGAGATCGATCTTCGCAGAAGACAGATTACGCCCTCTCCATTGTAGAAATCGTGATTGAGCGCAGGAAATGGAGAGGAAAAAAAACACAAAGTGCAATGATATTTTCACCCGCATCCGACAACCCCTCTCCACCAATTTCCCTAGCGGAAAATTTGCGGAGAGGGGCAAGATCGATCTTCGCAGAAGATCAGATTGTGCCCCTCTCCATTGTAGAAATCGTGATTGAGCGCAGCGAAAGAGCGATTTCTGCAATGGAGAGGGGTTGGGGTGAGGCGATAAGAAAAAATCGGTAGTGCAATGATATTTTCAACCTGCCTGCACTAATCCCCTCACCCCAACCACAAAATCCGCGAATCCTGCAATCCATTTCTCTCCTTCTGTAACATCTGCGCAGCCATCCATGGCGACCTTTGACGTATGATGAATTTGACACGATACGAAATGAAAATGATTGCGCTCAAAATGTTAGGAGTAGGGCTGCTGATGATGGTGATGCAAGTTGCCATCGGCCAAGTGATTGTGGTGGGAAATCCTCCTGCATGGGGACCTGTGGGCTATACGGAGGTGCGGTATTATTACATTCCGGATGTGCATTCCTATTATGACATTTCGACTTCGCGGTTCATCTATTATGAAAACAGCAAGTGGATTCGGAGTGCCTATTTGCCGGCGCAATATCGCAGTTATGACCTCTACCGTGGGTACAAACAGCCGATTCGCGGGTACAAGGGCAATTCGCCGTACATCTTTTATCCAGCCTATAAAATCAAATATAAGCCCGATTACCGTGCAGGTCAGCAGGTATCGATCGGCCCAAAGCCAGGCAATAGCGGCAAGGGCATGGTCATCGGCAATGGAGGAAATGGCAGCAAGGGACATCAAGGGAGTGGTCACCCCAAGGGCTTCCCCAACAATCCGAAGATCAGCCCCTCGAACGGCCATCCCAGCAATGGGAAACCCGCAATCATCTATCCTAAAGGCAACAATGGTAGCCATGGCGGTGGAAATGGCAGCAAGGGCGGCAACGGCCATGGTGGGGGAAATAGCGGCGGAAATGGCGGCGGGAGCAAAGGCGGTGGCAAAGGCAAATAGGAAGGCAGTCGACATTTGATGGAAGGTTGGTGACATCTGATTGCGCCGAATCTGTCGAAACGTTGAACACGTTGAACAGGTTAAACCCGTCGCGTAGGGACAGGTCGCGACCTGTCCCTACGCGACGGGTCACAATTGCGGGTCACAACAATTCGGGTCACAACAATTGCGGATCACAACAAAGGATCACAACAACGGACAACCACCGCGGATCATCATCTTTGCGGGTCATCGATAAAACCGATCCTCTTCCCAGCGTTCAGGGTTTGTGCGAATATACTCAACGATCCTATGGTAGGACTTTTCTGCACGAATGATATGGTCATGGTAAGATCGTTGCCATTGAAACTCCTGCAGTTCTGCCAAATGAATCAACTTAGAGGATGTCGTTTTATACGCACCCAATAGTTGATCTAATGGTTTGATTTTAACCGGCTGCTCCAACAACTCGGAGGTCGGAATTCGATCCATTTTTTCATTACATCCCAATTTCCCTTCCCTCGAATATACTAGGCTCCGGTTGATTTCAAGAACTCCATGAATGTGGTTAGGCATCACGATAAAGGCATGTGAAGCCAGATAAGGATAACGATTCAGCAACCAATCCCACCGTTGATGGGCAATCAAGCCAAAGGTGTTAAGAACCATTTTGTTGTTCTCCACATTCCCAAAATGGCAAATTTGATGTTTCACACACGACGTTACAAAATACAAGCCATCTTGACTGTAGTCGTATCCTGGCTTGCGAATAGTGGGTTTTCTGCGGTAAGGTATCATTGATCGACGGTTGAAATGAAAATTGGTAAATGGTTGAATTCGTAATACAAATTCATCAGCAAGAATCAAATTTCCAAAAGATTGTACAAAAAAATCGGACATTGACATCGATGTCGACATTGGCATCGCGTAGGGATCCCGAGGATCGGGACGACCTGTCCCTACGCGATGGTCATAAACGATGGTCATACGCGATGGTCATACGCGATGGTCAAACCAGACAGTGAAACACAATGATCACCCAACGGCGGCTCACAACAACGGTCGATCCTCGAAACACGCCCCCCTCCATTTCCCGCAACCTTCGCCCCCATCCGCCGTGCAAAAAATTCTTATCTTGCCCGCCTAATGAAAATACGTCCTATGAAACGTTACATTCTTCTATGCTGCGCAGTGGTTCTCACACTCGCACCCACGCTCACATTGTTCGCACAGACGCGCCTGACGCCGGAATTGCTCTGGAAAATGGGCCGGATTTCGGAGGAAGACATCTCCCCTGACGGTTCTACGGTCATGTTTGGCGTCACCTACTACGACCTTGCCGCCAACAAAGGCAACCGCGATATTTGGACCTTGCGCCTCAAACTTCCCGGTGACAAGGGCAAAAATGCGATCAAAGCCGGCACGATGACGCAGATTACACAGACTCCGGAAAGCGAATACAATGCTGTTTGGCGTCCCGACGGACTCAAAATCGGTTACCTCAGTGCAAAATCCGGCGAAATGCAACTCTGGGAAATCAATCCCGATGGCACAGGACCCGCTCAGGTCAGCACCGTCGAAGGTGGCATTTCCAATTTTGCCTATTCTCCCGACGGAAAACATGTATCCTTCACCTGCGACGTGAAGCTCGATCAAACGGTCAATGAGCTTTATCCTGACTTGCCCCTCGCCAAGGCACGCCTCACCGACGATCTGATGTACCGCCATTGGAATGCTTGGCACGACTTCTCTTATAGCCACGTGTTTATTGCACCCTACGAGAACGGTAAAGTCGGCGACCCCTTGGACATTATGGCGGGCGAAAGGTTTGATTGCCCGATCCCTCCCATGGGCGGCGGCGAACAAATCGCTTGGAGCACCGATGGAAAGACGATTGCCTATACGAGCAAGAAAAAAATCGGCAAGGAATTCGCGGTCAGCACCAACAGCGATGTCTATTTGTACAACCTTGCGACCCGTGCGACCACCTCGCTCGCCGAAACCAATCCAGGGTATGACCAAGATCCAGTGTATTCGCCAGACGGAAAATACATCGCCTGGACCAGCATGGAGCGCGACGGTTTTGAAAGCGACCGCAAGCGCATCTTCCTCTTCAATACCGCCGACGGCACAAGCGCCGAATTGCTGAAGGACAAAAACCGCAGCGCTGACAACGTCACCTGGGCAAATGACAGCAAAAGCATCTACTTCACGAGCGACATCAAAGGCACCGTGCAGGTCTTCAACATCGAAGTCCCTACGGGAAAAGTTCGCCAAATCACGGATGGTCAACACAATTTCAACAGCATCCACGTGGCCAATGGGGTACTCGTCGGCGAATTGTGCTCGATGGCCTACCCGACAGAACTTTATACTGTAGACCCGAATACCGGTTCGATCGGCATGCTCACCACCCTCAACACGGAGCTGCTCAAAGGCGTCGAATGGGGCGAAGTGAAACCGCGTACCATCAAAACCACCGACGGCAAAGACATGTTGGCCTGGGTGATTTATCCGCCAAATTTTGATCCGAACAAGAAATATCCAACCCTGCTGTATTGCCAAGGTGGACCACAAAGTGCTGTGAGCCAATTCTTCAGCTACCGTTGGAATTTTCAGTTGATGGCTGCGAATGACTATATCGTGATTGCGCCCAACCGTCGCGGCTTGCCTGGCTTTGGTCAGGAATGGAACGACCAAATCAGCGGTGATTGGGGCGGACAACCGATCAAGGATTACCTCAGCGCAACGGATGACATCAAAAAGGAGCCTTATGTGGATGCTGCGAGAATCGGTGCTGTTGGCGCAAGTTATGGCGGTTACAGCGTGTATTTCCTCGCTGGCAACCACCAAAAACGCTTCAAAACCTTCATTTCCCACTGCGGACTGTTCAACTTGGAAAGCTGGTACACTTCGACGGAGGAAATGTTCTTCGCGAATTGGGACATGAAAGGCGCGTATTATGACAATCCGCAACCCAAGTCGTATGCCGCTGCAAGTCCGCACAACTATGTACAGAAATGGGACAGCCCGATCCTCGTGATCCACGGCGAAAAGGACTTCCGCGTGCCTGTGACGGAAGGTATGCAAGCATTCGGCGCTGCCAAAATGCGTGGCCTCAAGTCAAGGTTCCTCTACTTCCCCGAAGAAGGCCACTGGGTCCAAGGTCCGCAAAATGGCGTGGTCTGGCACAGGGTGTTTTTTGAGTGGCTAAAGGAAACACTTTAAGTGAAAAGTGATAAGTGAAAAGTGAAAAGTGCCTTGGGGGTGCTTTTTGAGTCGTAATTATTCATGGAAAGTGCCTTGAGCGGTTGTTCGAGGCACTTTTTTTGTGGGGGGCTCAGGCAGGCAGTAATCCAAGGATTTCTCCGCCTTGTTAGTCGCCTCACCCCCTGCCCCTCTCCACGAATTTTCCTAGCGGAAAAGTCGCGGAGAGGGGTAAGCTGGATCTTCGCAGAAGATCAGATTTGCCCCCTCTCCATTGTAGAAATCGGGACTGAGCCCAGCGAAAGAGCGATTTATGCAATGGAGAGGGGCAGTGAGGCGACTAAAAAGCCGTTGCGCAACACCAATAAGCATCGCGGCAACCTAATATACAGCAATCCAAGGATTTATTCGTCTAGTTAGTCGCCTCACAAAAAATTTGGGTGCGGGCAACGGTTGGAACCGTTTACCCGCACCCAAAACTTGTTGCGTCCTTACCTGCTGCCTTTGATGCCGCCTTTGGGCGACGGAGAAGGATTGGAAAAGTTTGGCTTTGGCGAAACCTGCGGCCTTGGTGCAACCTGTGGCTTAGGCGAATACGTCGGTTTCGGATCCGCGCGCTGCCACGTATCATTGTGATACGAGGGTGCGGGATTGCTCCGTGGCGCTTCGAAGTTTTGCGGCGGACGCTCCACTTTTGGCGTCGGGGTGTAGGTCGGCTTCGAATCCGTATTCGGTTTTGGATTGGTGGTCGGACGCGAATCGTTATTCGGTTTTGGATTTACAGTCGGGCGGGAATCATTGTTGGGATTCGTGGTTGGACGGGAATCGTTGTTGGGATTCGTCGTCGGACGGGAATCGGTATTGGGCTTTGGATTCGTCGTCGGACGGGAATCGGTATTGGGTTTCACAGGCCAAGTTTCATTGGGGCGGGAAACCGTTGGTTTGGGCGCAATTGGACGCGGAGAGGCGTTGACGGATGCATTCAAGTTGGGATATTCCTTCGAATGCGTTTCAAAATAGACCTGCTCCGATGGCGTTTTGGAGGGCTGTGTCACCAACGAATTGTGGTACGATACCTCAAACTGCCCAAATTCCTTGATTCGATCCGGACGATTGACGTCATTCTTCAGCCAATCCTTGCCAAAAACCGTCTCATTTTCAGCCACCCAGTTATTGACTTCGCGGTGAAATCCGCCGGGGGAATCGCGGTGTCCCTCGTGGTAACAAAGGAAATGATGCGTCAAATGCGGATAATGATGATGGTGCCAAGGATGCTGGAAATACCACCAAGTATAGTAGGGCGAAGGCATTCCATACACAATCAGCACGCCGCCTGCGCCATAATAATAGCCGCTATGGTACCAATAAGGTTGCGGATACCAAGACGGATAATCATACCACGATGGATATCCATACCACCAAGGATAAGGATTGTGATAATAGCCATAATTACGGGGATAATTACCTGTATTGTAGGTATTTCCATAGTTATAGGTATTGTAAACGGTTGTGTATTGTGTCACTTCCTGTTCCGTAGCGACAGGGGCACCTTGCTCCTTCCGGAATTCTTCAGACGATTGTTCGTACTCACGGAGTGCTTGTGGATTGGCGCTGAGGCTGTCGCGCCACGCTTGCAGGTCTTCGGCATTGCGACGGGCGACTTCGAGGTTCAGCGAATCCAATTTATGGATTACCCAAGCCGGATCGCGACGGTACATATCCCCGACCAAAACGGTCATTTTCAGGCTTTCGCTCAGAATGCTCATCACTTCGGGCACGGTGACCAAATTGCGCAAGGCACGTTGTGCGGGATCGGGATAGGTGCGCAAAAGCGATGCAAATGCGGATTCGGAGGCAGCGTAAAGTTCATTCATGCGGATGACCGTGGGCCTTTTGGCGTCATTGGCCCAGCGCGCGACATTGTGAATGTCTTCGGGGAATGTCTTCAAATCCTCTTCCTTCAGGCCGCCACGTTCCGAAATATGGGTCACAAGGGCAGGAAATCGTGCCAATTCCCAGAGACTTTGCTGATCTTCCCGGGTTTCAGTGGACAACAAATCCGAAAATTGCTGACTCGTAAGCCGCTGCATTTCTCCGATACGCACCACCAATTCGGGGTAAAGACAGGCCTGCAGGATGTCATTGCGGATATTTTCAGGGTACAATACCAACGCTTCGACGCTCGCCTTGTCATCCTGCAGCAACCGCGCCAATATCGCATCCGAACTTTGTGCAAGGCCAATCCCAGCCCATCCAAACAGGCAAATCAGCAATCCAATCAATTTCTTTTTCATCTTCAGTAGCCGGTATATTGCACAAAACAAGCGGAGAAAACACAAAATCAGGATGATGTAAACAACTGGAAATCATGACAATTGTCAGCTTACCTTCCGTAACCTCCTCCGAGGCCAAGGTTCCAGGAAAGGCATTCCTCTCCAGCCTCCGCCATCAAAGGTTGCTGAAATGCCAAGTTGATGGATTACAGAAGATTGCGCGAATGTTATAGGATTCGCGGATGGGCGGGATTACGTATTCGGTTCGAAGCTGCCAAAAAATCGAAAAGGCAATGATAGCGTTCGAAGGCAGCTGAATATTACGGAGTTGGATGTTGCATTCGCTGCGCTGAACTTCGTTTGTCAATTCAATGTTGTCCAGTTAATGTTCTTTGCCCCGTAGGGGGTGTAGTATGGTAGATCAACGTTCCCATGGAATTTTCAACCGTCCGTCGGCTCGGCCCTCGGCCGAGCCGACGGACGGAAAAATGCTTGCATTTAATTGATCTACCATACTTTACCCCCTACGGGGCAATGCCGAAAAATCAAATCAACAACATTGATTCTCCATTAGCTGCGCTGATTACTCATTGGCGTTCCTTTTTCAAAGGCATTGCTTGCGCGAACTACGTCCAAGAGACACCGTTTCGTGATGTCAATTCTCAATTCTCAATTCTCAATTCCCTTAAACCTCAATTCCCATCGCGCGCATGAGCGCGGTCGCATTCATGCTGAGGCATTGCCCGGGGGTGAGCGTGTAATCGAAATGCAATTGGCCGTCGGGCGTGACGGTGCAGTTGAAGCTGTAGTTGTGGATGTCTTCGGGCATCTGCCCTGCCATGTCGACGAGTTCGATGTCGTGGGTCGAGACGAGGCCCGAGCCGCCGTATTTATGGAGTTGCTGCACCAATGCGCGTGCTCCTGCTTGCCTGTCGCGGCTGTTTGTGCCTTTCAGGATTTCGTCGAGCAGGAAAAGTACGTTGGGATTGGCCTTGACGATTTCGATGACGCTGTGCAGGCGTTTTAATTCGGCGTAGAAGCTCGAGGTGTTTTCTTCCAGCGAATCAATCGTGCGCATGGAGGTCACGACTTCCATCGGCGAAAGGCGCAACTTGTTGGCACAAACCGGCGAACCGGTCAAAGCGAGGACAGCGTTGAGGCCCACGGTGCGGAGATAGGTGCTTTTCCCGGACATGTTGCTGCCGGTGACAAGCCAAATCGCACCATTTCCCGGGAGTGAAATCGGATTGTCGATGCGTTGCTGTTGCCCGATCAGCGGATGCCCGATCGCTTCTCCTTCGAGCAAAAACGAACCTTCGACAATTTCAGCGTCGGTCCAAGCGGGAAATGCAAACCGAACCGCGGCGAGGCTGTTGAGCGCTTCCATTTCGCCGATGACCTCAAACCATTCGACGATACGCTCGCCCAATTCACGCTTCCATTTTTCCAAGGCCTTGAGACAGAAGACATCCCAATAAAAGAGGGTATTCATGAAAAAATGCGGCAAGCCGCTGTTCCGGAATTCGAGGTTGCCGACGATGCGGCCCAACCTTGCAATCTCGGCCGAAGCCGGGCTGCCTTGTGTGCTGAGACGCTGCTTCAGCGTCGCCACAGCAGGCGCAGAGACCTCCAAGGATTCGATTTTGGCCAGCATTTCCGACCAGGCAGCCAACAATTTGCCACGTTCCTCGGATGCAGATTGAATCCGTTGCACGCGGCCATTGATCATCCGATTCACAAGAAAGTTGAATCCCATGATCAGGAAAAAGTACCCCGATGGAATCTGTCCAAATATTTCAAGCAACCCTTCGACGGCCGCCAGCGGAATCATCACCCAAGGCAGAAAACCCAACCAAGGCCGCTGCGAAACAAATCCCGGTTCCTGCATCCACCTGCGCAAGACCTCGGGATTTTCTCCCTGCGAATCCTGCAATTTTCCGATCGCCTGAAATTCCTGACGCCAGTCGATCAGCGGCGCCATTTGTTTGCCAGCCTCTTGCCGTTCGGTCACTTTGGCCTTTCCCACTGGATTTTGGAGCCATTCGGCCAATTTGGCACGGCCAAACACCGTCGTCGCGCGGCTCAGCAATTGGTACAACGAATGTTTTCCAAAAATATCGAGGTCCGATGTGTAAGGATGCGCGGGATCGATGAACTCTGCCCCTTCGTCAAACCCTTTGAGATCGCCCTTGAGCCGGCGCTCCTCTTCCTCGTTGAATTGAAGCAACAGGCGTTGGTAACGCAGGCGTTTGTTGACGGCTTCATTCCATTTTACGGTGAGTCCAAATCCGATCAATCCGGCCATCAGACAAAGCAACCACCAGGCACCGCCCCAGCCCCAGGAGGCAATTTGAACGCCTGCAGCCATGAGAAATACCCCCAAACGGACCAAGGCGATTTGATCGAGTTGTTTTTGGATGGCTGCAATCGAGGATTTGAACTGCGTTTGGCGCGCTTGGAAAACGGATTCGGGACTCATGTTGCAAAACTACGAAATGCCGACAAATAGAATCCCCCGCAGTGACGCTGCGGGGGAATTTTTCGTTCCATGGTCGGGAACAACAAAAAGGGTATGAGAAAAATTACTACTTCAATGGAAATGTACGAAACATGAAGGGTTTTTGATGCATGGTGGATACGGATTCGGAGAAATAAAAATTAAACAACTGAAAATGAGCTGTCTAAATTATTCCATTTCTCCCATTCGCTACATCAAAAAAGTCAGTTTCCTGTTCATAAAGCGCTCGATTCCAACGACAACATTCGCGGCAGCATCAAGCAAACCAACAATATTGGCAGCACGGATATTTGACACAGCAACCCAATCCAGCAAAATCGCCAGGCCCAGCTCGTTATTCTCTCCACCCAAAGCCGAACCCTGAACTCTGAACTAACTCTCAACTTTCCACTCTCCACTCTCCACAACGCAGTACCTCATTGATCAGAATCAATTGCTACCAAACCCAGAGATGCTTCGCTTAGCATAACCATGAAAACTCTGAACTCTGAACTCAATTTCCTTCCTTCCAATAGTACCCTTGAAACCACGCCTCCAATTTCCCTTCCGTGCGTTTTTGCGATGTCAGACCAAACCTCGACATCCCACCAAGCACCAAAATGGTGCGGTAGCTCGATAACTTTCCGTCTTGCTTGACAAAACGGTAGCTGAACGGCTTGCCGCTTTTGTTGGTGGCCGTGTCGCGGTTCACAACGACCGGATCGAGCAAAAACCAAGTCGTATCTCCTTTGACGGCGGTTTGAAACGTGGGTTCGACAGGCGAGGCCTCTTCCAGTGCCCGCTCCATGTTAAACACCCCATAGCCAAGTGCGTAATCAAAGTAGGGATATGAATGTCCGGCCTCCATGATCCGCTGCTTGATTTCCATGTTGCTGGCTTCGGGAAACTGCTGCATCAGGCAAGCCGCCAATCCCGAGATCATCGGACAGGCAAAGGAGGTGCCGCCGATCGGTTTGTACCCACCTTTTTTGTTGGCTGCGAGGACGTATCCCGGAGCGGAAATTTCGGGTTTGAGGACGCCGTTGAAATTGGGTCCAAAGGAGGAAAATGGCATTCGAAAGTAGAGCATGGGATAGGATGCGCCGACGGTGAGGACCGAATCGGCATCGGATGGGGCAGAAATGTAGTGGAATTTGCCGGCACCTTCGTTGCCTGCACTGTTCACGACGAGGATGCCTTTGCGCACCGCCATGGCGGCAGCACGCGAAACAAGGGTCTTTTGGCCATCCATGTCAGCGTAGGTATGGCGGGGTTTGCCGTAACCGAGACTGCTGCTGATGATGTCGGCACCTTGCTGATCGGCCCATTCCATCGCCGCAAGCCAATTGTCTTCCTCGCTTTTGACCTCGCGCAGGTTGCGCTCTGTACGTGCGAGCAGGAAGTCGGCATCCACCGCCGCTCCGATGCGCTTGCCTTCATACAATCCGCCGATGCAGCTGAGCACCGCCGTACCGTGTCCGCTATGCCCGTAAACGTCTTCGCCGCCGCCTACAAAGTCCTTGGTGAGCTTGATTTGGCTCTTTTCACGAAGGTGCGCAAAGGCAGGATGTGCATCCACCCCGGAAAATCCGGCGTCAAATACAGCGATCAAAAGGCCCTTACCAGACAAACCGCGCTGCTCCACAAAGTCCATGGAGACCGCATTCCGCTGATGATTGAAGAGCAGATGAAATTGAACGCTGTCCGAGGACCCATTGGCCAATTCGGCATCGGTGGATTCCTCAGCAAGCTGCACTTCCAAGTCCTCAAAAGGCTCCACAGCAAAAACAAAAGGCAATCGCCGCACTTGTTCAATTTGTGCAGGTGTGGCCTCCACGGAAACAGCATTGAACCATCTCAACGAATGCCGCGTGCGGTCTACAAGGTTTCCCACCGCTGCGATATAATCTTGGCGCACCGGAAAGTCTTCGATCAACGGAAAGGCAACACCGGATTTGAAACGTCGTTGCAATGCCTTGGGATGGAAATCAGCGATGGGCGAACTGCTGACATCCTTGTCCTTGAAATAGACAAAATAGCGTTCAGAAACCGCATTCGATTGGCCAAATACACCGCAACAAATCAGGAAAAGGCCAAGGGAAAGAATGAATTTTTTCATTGTATTCATCAGCAAACTATGCAATCGAAAGTCGTGAAAACTACTTACTTATAGCGGGAAATTTTCACAAATTTGCAGTGGAGGCTGGCAATTGTCCTCAAAAATTGAAAATTCGATGCGAAACCTGCTGATATTCTGTTGGATGGCACTGATGCTTGCGAGTTGCGGAGGCACTGCGAAGGTGGTCAAATCGACTTCGCAGGTTTGGCATGGCGGTGCTGCGGGCAGTGGGGGCGGAAAAAGGTACGAAGTCACCTTGGACAAACCGGCCAACATGGAAGTCAAGATCGAGAAGGTCTGGATCGGCGAACGCGAAAAGGGCTGGCTTCCAAGATTCAACGTGATTCCGCAGACCTCCGACACGGCCAATCATCAGGTTGCCCATAAGGGGGTGACCAACTTCACGGTCAAATTCTCCGAAACCTATCCCGGTCAGCCTGGGCCGCGCGAGGCGCCAAGACCCGTGGCTGTGGTGCCATTTGACAATCCGCCCAGCGATTTGCCCGCCGCATTTACCCACGGTGCCGTCATTTATTATCAAATTGGAAAACAAAGCGGCACTTGGATAGTCAGTGACTTTGAGGCTTTGCCCGTATTGAATTATCCTTGAATATTCGCTAAAAAACGATGCTGGCACTCAATTTGCAGCATTTTCACACCCGCAACAGGGATTTTGCAATGAAATTAAAGTTCAGTCTTCTCCTTACCGTGCTCCTGCTATTCATGGTAAGCTCCGTGAAGTCTTCTCATATCGCCGGTGCAGAACTTGTTTACCGCTGCACAGGCGGGAACAACTATGCTGTTCAACTCAAATTGTACCGTGATTGTCTCAATGGGAATACAGGCGCTGGATATGACAATCCATTGGAGCTCTACGTCTTCCGCAGCAGCGACGGGAGTGTTTACGATACCTATTTTGTTCCAGCACCAACTTGGACGCCTGAAATCCAACCTGAAAATTGGAATGCCTGTGTTGCCACACCTTACAATATCTGTGTGCAGGAAGGTACTTACGAAACCACCATCACCCTCCCCCCTCTTGCGGCAGGATATGATATCGGATGGACGCGTTGCTGCCGTAACAATGTGATTACCAACTTTCTGAACCCGGAATGCGAAGGCATCACCTTTCTTGCCCACGTGCCTGGTTCTGCCTTGGCGACCTGCAATTCGATGCCTGTCTTCAACAATACCCCGTCGGTATTTCTTTGTGCGGGTGAAACCTACTATTTTGACTATTCGGCGACCGATGCGGATGGCGATTCATTGGCCTACGCGATCACGACCCCGTTCACCGGAATCAATTCGCAGGGGCTTGGCACGGGCGACGGCGGCTTGCAACCCGTTTGTGGGTCAACGCTTCCGCCACAAATTGATGCTTTGAACCCCATGGGGCCTCCACCCTATCTGCCTGTTCAATACGCCCCTGGACATAGCGCAAGCAACCCTTTTGGGCCAGGGAGCTTTGCCAGCATCAACCCCACGACCGGCTATTTGGCTGCTTTCCCCGCCAACAACGGCATCTATGTGATGTGTGTTTCTGTGCGGGAATACCGGAATGGCAACCTGCTCAGCGAAAACAAACGTGACTTTCAGTTCCATGTGATCGCTTGTAGGCCTCAGGGTCCGGCGCCTGTGCTTACCCACAATCTTTCGGGCCTGAATACGAATGGCGATACGATTCTCGTGCTTGCAGGCCGTCCATTCTGCTACGAATTCAACGTGCTGGATACGCAACTGCCGAGCAACATCGAAGTCACACCTTTGAGTGTGAGCTTTGGCGGCAATGGCGGATTTCCACCTCCTTATGCGACGATTCAAACGAATGGCACCACGCCACCCGTGCAAGGAACGATTTGTTGGCGGCCATCCTGCGACTACGTCGGAGACTTGGTTCCGATGATCATCAGCGCGCGCGATGTCAACGATTGTCCCAACTACAACATCGTCTTCGACACGGTGTGGATCAGGGTGTTGCCACCGATTCCGGCCCCGCCGATCCTGACTAGCAGTACGGGTAGCCTCCCGATGATTGGCGATACGATCGTATTGGGCGTGCAAGAGAATTTCTGCTTCAACTTCACCTTGGTGGACACTTTTGGCGGAGGGGATCTCTTTGCCCAATGCCTGCTCAAGGATACGCTGGGCAATCTCTTGGGACAGGTGCAAACCGTCACGACTACCTTTGTAGGCGACACGGTTTTCGGGCAGGTTTGCTGGGAAACCTTCTGCAATTTTGGCCGCGTTTACATGTTTGAGATCATCGGGCGGGATGATTACCAATGTCCGCCGGCCAATTTGGTCACAGACACGCTTTACCTCCGCATTCCCTATCCCTATAATCCGCCTCCCCTTCTTCAGACCGATATTTCGCAGAATGTGACCAACGGAGACACCATTTTGGCCAATGTCAATGAAGCCTTCTGCTTTGACATCGCCGTTTTGGATACCGCTGTATTGGCAGGCCAAGGCGTGAATTTTATCATTGATATTTACGATGAAAACTGGATTCCCATTCTCAATAACCCATACAGCTATTCGGTTACCGGCAATACCGACAGCATTTCCGGCGAAATCTGCTGGACGCCGCGTTGCCCGAGCGTCGATCAACTGATCAAAATTATCGTTCGTGGAGAGCAGGAAAATGCCTGTGGCTTGCGCACCTATGACATGGACACGGTGTATGTGCGCGTGGACGAACCCTTCAAGCCCAAACCGCTCATCAGCCATGACCTTGGGCCCAACTTCCCGGGCAATCAGCAAATCGATGTGCAAGACGACGAGAATTTCTGTTTCACCTTCGAATTGCGGGATACCGTTACCCCGGCGTTGTTGCTGTATGACATCGAAGTCTTTTATGCGAATGGTACCCCGTTTACGGGAACGTTGCCGACGCTCACTTACACGACCTTGTCTGACAGCTTGTTGCAGGGTACGATCTGTTGGACAGTTCCCTGCGAATTGGCCAATCAGGTCTTTGAGATCAAGATGGTGGGACGCGACAGCTTTGATTGCCGCTTGAGCAATACCGTCTATGATTCCGTCCTTGTTGCACACATTGAGAATCCGCCTGGGCCGCTGACTTTCTGCAATGCGACGGTCGCGGACAATGATGCAAGCATCAATTTGACTTGGCAGGCAACGGTCGAAAGCGACGTTGTAGGCTTTGTCGTTTACAGGAAGCGGGATGACCAAGCTGCGTTTGTGGCGCATGATACGCTCTTCTCCACGGTGGCAACTGCCTATTCAGACGTCATCGATGTTCAGGCGGATGCGCATAGTTATTGCTATCAAATGGCCGTTTTGGATCGATGCGGCAATACCTCGGTGGTCTCGGATCAGATTTGTACGATTTTGTTGGATGCGATTCCGGTGGACTATACATCCTCCCTCAACTGGACCGAATTTGTCGGATGGGGCAACGGTCCTGTAGAATACCAAATCTGGCGCAATTCCCCGATTACCAATGGGTTTGGTCCGACCTTTTTGGAATCTGTTTCTCCGAATCAGTTTTCCTACATCGATCCTGTGGTCAACAAGGCGCGCCTTTGTTACCGCATCATCGCTATTTCCGACGGCACGGGTTGCGCGGAGCAAAGCCAATCCAATGAAGTTTGCGTCAACTTCCCGCCTACGCTGTACATTCCGACGGCATTTACCCCCAACAATGACGGTCTGAATGACTATTTCAGTTCGTTTGGCGAATTTGTCGAATCGTTTACCTTGGACATCTACGACCGCTGGGGCAAATTGCTGTTCCGCAGTCAGGACGTCAGCCAAGGTTGGGATGGCAATCTTGAAGGGTTGCCTGTCCCCGAAGGCGTCTATGTCTTCCGCGTGAAGGTGAAAGGCTACAATGGCGAAGAAATGGAAAAGGAAGGCAGTGTGACGTTGATTCGATAAGCATCTCGCTGCTGCTTCGGGCATTTACTGAACAAGTATTTTTTGCATAAGCGTTTGGCAATGTGCTTGCCAAACGCTATGTTTGTTAGGCCTAGGGGAATAAACCACCTTCTGGCAATTAAACCTTTTTTCAACATTTTACCTTTTACACCCAAATCGGGACAACTATGAGAACAGTATTTCTATTGCTATTCGTGGCATTCATCGGCCTTGTGGGCCATGCGCAGGCATTGTCGAGTGGTGCAGCGCAGTACGAAAAGACATTTTGGGCATCGATCAACAAGGCGAATGGGCTGGATTACACCGTCAATCGTACCACTTACGAAAACACCATTACCCAAGCGACGTCAAACCTGAAGCAGTTGCGGAAAACTGCTCCAGACTACAAGGTGGAGAAACATGAAGCAGCACTCGAGGCCGCAAAGGCAAGGATGGCGAGCCAACGGGATGCGATGGGGTTACAAATCGATCTTGAAAACATGAACAAGCGTATGGCTGAGATTAAGCAGATGCGACAAGTGCCTGTTTACAATCAGGGAGACATCGCATACCGCATTCAACGGGAAGTTGCTAGCTTCAAGGAAAACCATCCGACCTACGACGCGAGCCAATTTCAAAAGGAGTCTGATGATTTTGTAGCCTTTTTGGAAAACAATCTCAAGAATGAAGATCAAGCTCGAAACGATGCGAATGACTTTCGAACTGCGTATGACAATGCATTTATTGGTTTGCTCAGTTTTAGAGGCAATGTCCAAACTGGAAATGAAGAAGCTGATAGACTGAAAAATCGACAGAAACTCAAAGATTTGGAAGCAAAATTGAACCAATTCCTTGGAACAGACCTTGCGAAGAAAGCAGAAACACTACATTCTGGCTATATTGACAATAATATTCTCGCCGAGCTCACGAGAAAAGCTACGAGCAATGACGAAAAAGTTGCACAACACAAAAAATGGGTATTTGAAGCTTATCGAAAGGGCGACAACTGGATAAGCTATGACGAATTACTCGCCCTTGAAATTTTCTGGGAATCAAATAGCGCACTATTTCCAAGTCATGTGGAGTACAAAACAGCACTAGACAATACCCGTAAAGCGATTGCCGAATGTGGCTCAGAAGAGAACATGGAGCAGATTCGACAGAAAAACTATGGGAAGTACCTCACGACAGTAACGATGCAACCCGCAGGTGCTAACGATGCCGCTATTGAGGCGGATATTAAAAGAGTATTTTTGACCACCCCCGCTGGCCAAAATGCCAATGTCGTAAAGGTGAACATCCTCTATCCCAACTGGGCGATCAAACGTCATGATATCAGCGGCATTATCGTTAGCAGGGAAAGGGAAGCTTTGGTAGTAACCAAAGACGCTAATGGGCGTTGCTGGGTGCACCAATTTGGTGTGTTTCAACGCCATGATGGAAACAACTATAGCGCGAGCGAAAAGCTATTTTTTCACCCTACAAAAACAGAAATCCTCTGCGAAAACGTGCGTTAACACACTACAATGTCACCAATACAAAAAAGCCGCGAGTTCCACTCGCGGCTTTTTTGTTTTCGACTGTAGGCCTATTGATGAAGCTACAATGATAGCATCGAGACCACCCTGGGCAAGCGGAGCATCCTGGCAATGGCTATTGTTGGTTCCAAATCGCGTGGGATATCAAATGCCGCCCGTTAGCCATTCCTCAACTATCCAGTAGATTCTCAGGACAGCAGACCTCGGAATGCATTTCCGTGAACCCGTTACCTGCTCTGCGCTACGCATTGGAATTCGTTGTCCTCTTGAAAATGTTGCTGTCTGACAATGCGAAGGTTCCCATACGTCATCGATTCACTGGAATCAAAGGACACTACCAATCCATTCACATTGCCGTTGTAGCTTCAGATAGTCCCATCCTACTTTTCTCGAATCGGCATATACTAAGCTGAATCACCAAGATCTTCCGTGGCAATTCAGGGCACCTTCACCATTCGTGGTGGCTTTGTAAGAGCCCTTCGGAGATTTGGATGCTGCATCAAAATCTCCGAAGGGCCGGAGGCGGACTGCTTTATATCCTGATTGCCACCGGGCATAACCAAGATTAAAACCAAACATCTTGAAATTCATACCGAGGCAGGCGGTTGAAGATCGTTATCCCCAGAAGGCAAAACCAAGACCAAACCGAGATCTTTGGAAATTCCGCCGGAGGCGTGATGTCGATAGCCGTGTGGCCGGAGGCCACCGGCTCAAATGGGAAGCCACCGGCTCAATCGGGTGCTACGGTCCCTTGTGGGGCATAAAACGCACAAACCCGTTCACTTTTGGTGAACGGGTTGTGTATGAAAAAGTGGCGGCGACCTACTTTCCCGCATTTTACTGCAGTATCATCGGCGCTAAGGGGCTTAACTTCTCTGTTCGGGATGGGAAGAGGTGGACACCCTTGCTAAAGCCACCATCAATGTCTTGATGGCGCATGGGATGGGAGGAAGCGTTTTATTTGGGCAATTGAAAAATGTTTCTTGCGTCTGGCTTGGCCTCGCCGCGGACTCCACGCGGCGGGGGAAAGCTACGGGTAATTAGTAGTGCTTGGCTGAGCATGTCTCCACGCTTACACCTACACCCTATCAACCTGGTCGTCTCCCAGGACCCTTATAAAGACGTCTCATCTTGAGGCGAGTTTCGCACTTAGATGCTTTCAGTGCTTATCTCTTCCGAACATAGCTACCCTGCGCTGCAACTGGCGTCACAACAGGTGCACCAGAGGTTCGTCCGACCCGGTCCTCTCGTACTAAGGCCAGCCCCTCTCAAACGTCTAACGCCCGCAATAGATAGAGACCGAACTGTCTCGCGACGTTCTGAACCCAGCTCGCGTGCCACTTTAATCGGCGAACAGCCGAACCCTTGGGACCTTCTCCAGCCCCAGGATGTGACGAGCCGACATCGAGGTGCCAAACCTCCCCGTCGATATGAGCTCTTGGGGGAGATCAGCCTGTTATCCCCGGAGTACCTTTTATCCTTTGAGCGACGGCCCTTCCACGCGGTACCGCCGGATCACTATACCCTAGTTTCCTACCCTGTGCGACTTGTAAGTCTCTCAGTCAAGCCTGCTTATGCTATTGCACTCTACGCACGGTTACCAAGCGTGCTGAGCAGACCTTTGGAAGCCTCCGTTACCCTTTTGGAGGCGACCACCCCAGTCAAACTACCCGCCATGCACTGTCTCCCTCACGGGGTTAGGCAACAAGCAAGGAAGGGTGGTATTTCACCGCTGGCTCCCCGATACCTGGCGATACCGGTTCGCAGCCTCCCACCTATCCTACACATCCTGGCCCGTTGTCAATGCAAAGCTGTAGTGAAGGTTCACGGGGTCTTTTCGTCCCATTGCGGGTAGCCGGCATCTTCACCGGCAGTACAATTTCACCGAGCTCACAGCCGAGACAGTGCCCAGATCGTTACACCATTCGTGCAGGTCGGAACTTACCCGACAAGGAATTTCGCTACCTTAGGACCGTTATAGTTACGGCCGCCGTTTACTGGGGCTTCGATTCAGAGCTTCTCCTTGCGGATGACCCCCCCTCTTAACCTTCCAGCACCGGGCAGGTGTCAGGCCTTATACGTCGTCTTTCGAATTCGCAAAGCCATGTGTTTTTGCTAAACAGTCGCCTGGGCCTCTTCACTGCGGCCTCCCTCTCGCGAGGGTAGGCGTCCCTTCTCCCGAAGTTACAGGACGAATTTGCCGAGTTCTTAGCTGTGAATCACTCGAGCGCCTTAGGATACTCTCCTCGACCACCTGTGTCGGTTTACGGTACTGGTATTTGCATCTGAAGCTTAGGAGCTTTTCTAGGCAGCTTGATTACCTGCACTATCCGCTCGGCCGGGGCCTTGCGGTACTGTCGGGCTTCGGTTTCCCTACACCCTTTAACCACGAATTCCGTCTCGTGGCGGCAGTGTCACTCCTGCGTCCCTCCATCGCAATGCAAACAGTACGGGAATATTAACCCGTTGTCCATCGGAATCGCCTTCGGCTTATCCTTAGGTCCAGACTAACCCCTGATCCGATTAGCGTTGATCAGGAAACCTTGGTCTTACGGCGTCAGGGTTTCCCACCCTGATTATCGTTACTCATGCCTACATTTGCTTTTCTCGACGCTCCACCATGACTCGCATCACAGCTTCCCGGCGACGAGAATGCTCCCCTACCAGGTGTACATCGCTGTACAATCCACGGCTTCGGCGCTGCGCTTGATGCCCGATCATTATCCATGCCCGGCCGCTCGACTAGTGAGCTGTTACGCACTCTTTAAATGAATGGCTGCTTCCAAGCCAACATCCTAGCTGTCTCTGCAGTCGGACCTCGTTAGCTCAACTTAGCGCAGACTTTGGGGCCTTAGCCGGTGGTCTGGGTTCTTTCCCTCTCGGGCGGTGACCTTAGCACCCCCGCCCTCACTCCTGTGGAGCATGTCACGGCATTCGGAGTTCGTCAGAGTTTGGTAGGCGGTGAGGCCCCCTAGCCCTATCGGTAGCTCTACCTCCGTGACACTCATACACAAGGCTGTCCCTAAAGACATTTCGGGGAGTACGAGCTATCTCCCAGTTTGATTGGCCTTTCACCCCTACCCACAAGTCATCGAAAAACTTTTCAACGTTTACTCGTTCGGACCTCCAGTCCGTTTTACCGAACCTTCATCCTGCTCATGGGTAGATCACAAGGTTTCGCGTCTGCCCCCGGCGACTTCACGCCCTGTGAAGACTCGCTTTCGCTTCGGTTGCGTCCCTTAAGGACTTAACCTTGCCGCCGAGGAGCAACTCGTAGGCTCATTATGCAAAAGGCACACCGTCACCACCGAAGTGGCTCCGATTGATTGCAGGCGCACGGTTTCAGGGTCTATTTCACTCCCTTGTCCAGGGTGCTTTTCACCTTTCCCTCACGGTACTGGTACACTATCGGTCATACAGTAGTATTTAGCCTTGCCAGATGGTGCTGGCGGATTCCCGCAGGATTTCTCCGGTCCCGCGGTACTCAGGGACAGGGCCTGGCCACCTCGATTCCCGTACGGGGCTGTCACCCTCTCTGGCGCCGCTTTCCAACGATCCTCCGGTCTCGTTCATGGATCCATTATGCCCGCCTACAACCCCAGGGAAGCCGAGACTCCCCTGGTTTGGGCTGTTCCCCGTTCGCTCGCCGCTACTTGGGAATAACTATTGTTCTATTTTCCTCCCGCTACTTAGATGTTTCAGTTCACGGGGTTCGCCGTCCTTGCGGACTTAAAGGGTTTCCCCATTCGGACACCTGTGGATCAAAGGCCGTTTGCGCCTACCCACAGCTTTTCGCAGCTTACCGCGTCCTTCTTCGCCTCTGTATGCCTAGGCATCCACCGTGCGCCCTACCTTGCTTTCTCTTTGACGCCCGCCTGGGGCGTCCGAGGCAAGGCCTTGCCAAACGCTCGAATACATTTCTTTTGCCCGGTCGTGCATCGCTGCACAACCGCTTCCTCCCTTCGCCGTACGTCAAATAACCAAAGCTGCGCCGCATAGTCCGTTTCTGCCAGGGGCCCCGGGAAGGGGTCGATCCCTGGCTCGGATGTACCGAACCGTACGCATGCTGTTTTTAGTGGAGAATGTCGGAGTCGAACCGACGACCCCCTGCTTGCAAAGCAGGTGCTCTAGCCAGCTGAGCTAATCCCCCGGAAGAAGTGCGAGGGTGGAGTGTGGGTGAAGAGGGTTCATTCTCCTCACTCACACTGCTTTCCCGCTCTGTCCTCGTGGGCCTGCGTGGACTCGAACCACGGACCTCGACATTATCAGTGTCGCGCTCTAACCACCTGAGCTACAAGCCCCGGTGCCAAGCCGCCCGTGAAGCGACCATGCCCCAGACTCCAGAATCCCCCGGTACCGCAGCGCGGTACCAAAGCTATGCTATTGAGACAAGAGAGACGACACTGCACGAACACCCGGACAATCGTCCGTGAGCTCCAGAAAGGAGGTGATCCAGCCGCACCTTCCGGTACGGCTACCTTGTTACGACTTAGCCCCAGTCACCAGTTTTACCCTAGACGCCTGCTTCCTTGCGGTTAGCACAGCGGCTTCGGGTACCCTCAGCTTCCATGGCTTGACGGGCGGTGTGTACAAGGCCCGGAACGTATTCACCGCGCCATGCTGATGCGCGATTACTAGCGATTCCGGCTTCACGGAGTCGAGTTGCAGACTCCGATCCGAACTGAGAACGGCTTTTTGAGATTTGCTTCACTTCGCAGTGTTGCGACCCATTGTACCGTCCATTGTAGCACGTGTGTAGCCCTGGGCGTAAGGGCCATGATGATTTGACGTCATCCCCACCTTCCTCTCTGCTTGCGCAGGCAGTCTCATTAGAGTCCCCGGCATGACCCGATGGTAACTAATGATAGGGGTTGCGCTCGTTGCGGGACTTAACCCAACACCTCACGGCACGAGCTGACGACAACCATGCAGCACCTTGCACCCTGTCCCGAAGGAAAAACCGCTTTCACGGCCTGTCAGGGGCATTCTAGCCCAGGTAAGGTTCCTCGCGTATCATCGAATTAAACCACATGCTCCACCGCTTGTGCGGGCCCCCGTCAATTCCTTTGAGTTTCATCCTTGCGGACGTACTCCCCAGGTGGGATACTTATCGGTTTCCCTTGGGCACCCAGCCCCGAAAGGCCGGACACCTAGTATCCATCGTTTACGGTGTGGACTACCAGGGTATCTAATCCTGTTTGCTCCCCACACTTTCGTGCCTCAGCGTCAGTCGCGTCCCAGTCACCTGCCTTCGCAATCGGTGTTCTGCGTGATATCTATGCATTTCACCGCTACACCACGCATTCCAGCGACCTCGGACGAACTCAAGTCAAGCAGTATCAACGGCAGTTCTCCAGTTGAGCCAGGAGGATTTCACCGCTGACTTAATAGACCGCCTACGCACCCTTTAAACCCAATAAATCCGGACAACGCTTGCACCCTACGTATTACCGCGGCTGCTGGCACGGAGTTAGCCGGTGCTTATTCTGCGGGTACCCTCAGCTGCACGTATAGTGCAGGTTTGTCCCCCGCCAAAAGAGGTTTACAATCCAGAGGACCTTCTTCCCTCACGCGGCATGGCTGGATCAGGGTTCCCCCCATTGTCCAATATTCCCTACTGCTGCCTCCCGTAGGAGTCTGGGCCGTGTCTCAGTCCCAGTGTGGCTGATCATCCTCTCAGACCAGCTAGACATCGTCGCCTTGGTGGGCCGTTACCCCGCCAACTAGCTAATGTCACGCATGCCAATCTCCAAGCTATAAATATTTAATCCCAAGACCATGCGGTCCCGAAATGCTATGGGGTGTTGCACCAAGTTTCCCTGGCATATCCCCCGCTTGAAGGTATGTTGCATACGCGTTACGCACCCGTCCGCCACTCGTGTACCCCCGAAAGGGCCTTACCGTTCGACTTGCATGTATTAGGCCTGCCGCTAGCGTTCATCCTGAGCCAGGATCAAACTCTCCATTGTAATAATTTTTGTTTTTAGCTTCCAACTCCTACCACCTTCGCCAACAAACATCGCTGCTGTCAGTCCCGATCATAGAAGTGGACGTTGCCATTTTGGGCGCCCGTGCTTAATGTCGATCTCTTGTCTCGTCTAGTCAAAGAACCATTTTTTAGACTCGTTTCGGGTCATCCAACCCTGTCGAGTACCTTACTTTCGTAAAGGGATTGCAAAGGTACGAGTGTTTTTCGATTTTGCAATATTTTTTTTCAAAGATTAGCAGTTTTTTTTTCGAACCTGCCGTTGCACCTGCTCTGTTGCTGAATGCGGATGCAAATGTAGGAGGTGTTTTTGTAAAGGCAAACATTCAATCAAAAATAATTGAAGTTTTTTTCACCTTTTTTTCAAGGCTTACTTCTCAAGCTTGGCAGTCAGCTCTTTGACAGCAACAGCAGCGTCAGAAAATTTTGGATCAATTTCCAAAGCGCGGCGGTAGTTTTCCAATGCACTGCTCAAATCGCCTTGAAATTCTTGGATTGTAGCCTTCATATAAAATCCATCACGGTGAAAAGGATCCAATTCTGTGACCTTGTTGAAGTCGGAAAGTGCTTGTCCATATTTCTCCAGTGAGAAAAAAGTATAGCCACGACTGTATAAGGCTGGGACAAATTTGGGGTCATACTTCAGACAAAGGTTGTATTCGGACAGTGCGATCTTCATGAGAACCTGAAAATCGGCCATCTTTTTGGGGTCGGTGACAAGGTTGGCACGTACGATGAAGAAGTTCCCCTGATTAAAATGCGCCAATGGCTGTGTGGAATCCACCAACATCACGCGCTCATTAAAGGCATAGGCTTGGTCCGCATTCTTCTTGTCCTTGAGAAATATGTCGTGCAGGGCAAGCAAGGCCTTGATAAACGTCGGATCCCGCTGCAAGGCCTTGTCGTGCCACTTGATGGCATCGTCGACCTTCTTTTGCTGTTGCCGGAGCACTCCCTTGGCAAAGTAATAGGTCGGTTGCATCGAGTCGAGCCTGATGGCGTAGTCATACGCTTCCTCGGCCTCCTTGTATTTCCCTTGAAGGAGGTTCAAGTTTCCGATCAGGTGATAATTTTCAGGATTCTTGGAATCCAGGTCAGCTGCCCGCTTGAAATCCCGCATGGCCGCACTGTCTTGCTTCTGCGCATAACGATAAAAGCCACGCAGGTAATAGGTCTCCGGCTCGGTGGCACTGAATTCAATGGCTTTTTCAATGTCGGAGAGGGCACGCGGAATGTTTCCGAGCTCGTACAAGGACTGCGACCGTTCCATCCAAAGCCTCCAATTCTCCGGACCAAACTTCAGTCTTTCAGTCAGAATCTTGATTTTGCCCTCGGGGGAAGTGGTATCGACAGCGGTCGTATCGAGGGTCACATTCGCCGAAGTCCCCTCCCCTTCCTTTCCATCGCAGGCGACGAGGGTGAGCATCAGCAGGACGCCCGACGCAAAAAACATCCACAATTGTTTCATCATTCTCATTTCAGGGCCGATAATACACATTCCAATTTGTCCAGACAAGGTTAAGCAAGGCGGTTGATTACATAGATTGTTGGACTTGCACCCTGAGGCATGGGGCGTTTGAAGTCGCCGCCGCCCGTTGGGCGATACGGTACCCACCCAATAATACAATGCCGTTCCCGTCTTCAAGCACCCAAGCATCTTCCTTTTCAAAGCGGCTACGCTTCTGATCAATCAAGATATCACTGATGCGTTTGCTGCCTGGCATTCCAAGTGGCTGCATCCTGTCTCCTTCTCGCCATAGTCGAAGTGTCAGTGGAAAAACAAGGTTCTCCAAAGCCAACCAATGCGTTTCCGAATTATTGGAATGTTCAACCGGAAAGGGTTCGATAGAGAGGATCAGCGTCGCAGGTCCGATTTTAAGCTCGCTGCCTTCACAGTCTGTTCTCGAAATCTGGATTTCTGTGCGAACTTTTGATGTCAGGGCCTTTCGAAAACATAACCTGTCCCGGTCATTTAACACTTCGAATGCTACACCTTTATATGTGGAGCCAATTTCACCTTGACTTAGGCGATGGATTTCGGAAATCTCTGTTCCGGAGCAACCTTGCTGAAGAAGCCACCAATCCAAAAACACCGGAAAATGCCGCAATTCGAGCTGCCTGGCAAATGCTTCCTTCGAAACGATTTGTACGTCTGCCTCCTCGATGACAACCTTATCGGATAGGGAGGAAAAGACATCATGCAGCAAATGCCACTGCGCGGAATACCGCTCGGCTTGAAGTTGGAACCGAGCGCGAAAGCTGGGATTCAGTTGGGTCAAGACGGGAATCAATTGATTGCGAACCAAGTTTCGTTCGTAATCGTCTTTGTCATTGGAGCGGTCATGGCGCCAAGGTTGGGCTTTTTGGGTAAGCCATGCGATGATTTCTGACTTTTGCAGGCAAAGCAATGGCCTGAAATAGGGTCCGCGCTGCGACGGCATTCCGCGCAGGATCACCGGACCATTGCCCCGGAAAAAGGACTGAATCAATGTTTCGGTCTGATCGTCGGCATGGTGGGCGATCGCGCAGTACGGAATTGCGTGTTCTTGCATCAACTCCTCAAAAAACGCATAACGGAGCCGCCTTGCCACTTGTTGAACCCCTTCTCCCCGACCGTTTTCAAAGTCAGCTCCCGAAAATCGCCGGACAAAGCACTCAACGCCCAAATCTGCCGCCAATTCCTTGACAAAAACCTCATCCCCGTCGGATGCGGCATCTCTCAAACCAAAGTTGCAGTGGGCTATTTCTACTGAATAACCAAGCTCCACAAGAATCCTTAACAGGGCCACCGAGTCGGCACCGCCGCTGACAGCGACCAAAACACGGCTTTCTGGCGAAGGCATGCCATTTTGAAGAATGAATTCTTTTACCCTGGATGATAGCTCTGGCACCTTAATTGCTCTCGTTTCCTGCAAAAATAGGAAGATGCCGCATTCCAAGAGCCGAATAAAATTCAAGGAAAGGCTGCATTGTTGGGCAATTTCAAGAATAGACTTGGCGCGCCATGCGCTTTTGTAGTAATTTCGCGGCCTTTGGTTGAATGCATTGCAGGGAGTTATACCAGGTTTTCACGCGGCTCGGCATTTTTGTCGCAGCATTCCTATTGACCAGTGTGGTCCAAGGACAGGTGACAGCCCCGCCCCCGCAAGATGGCGGCAATCGCATCAACATTGACTCCACGGATGTTTTCCATTTTGCAACGTTTGGCAAGGACAGCATCCGGATCCGCAAGCTGCTCGGAAACGTCTGCCTGAGCCAAGATAGCACTACGTTATATTGCGACAGCGCCTACCAATTCATTGACAGCAACTACGTCGAGGCATTCAGCAACGTGCGGATTGTCATGAATACCCATATGCCGGATTCGATGCGTCGCACCATCAAATCAGACAGACTCACATTCAATGGGAATACCAAAATCATCGACTTTTGGGACCATGTGGTCTTGCGCGACAAGGATATTACCTTGACAACGCCAAGGCTCACATATTATAGAATAGAAGACTACGCGGAATACCTTCAAGGCGGGGTTATCGTCAACGACAGCAATACGCTTACGAGCAACAAAGGCTATTACTATCCCAAGGACGACATGGCCTATTTCAAGGATGAGGTCGTTTTGGTGAATCCTGACTTTGTCTTGACCACAGATACACTTGGTTACAATACTGAAACAAAGGTCGCTTTCTTCATGGCACCGACCGTTGTCAAGGATTCCGTCAACGACATGTACACTGAAGACGGGTACTACGATACCGAAAACGACTTCGTGCTCCTGACCCAAAATGCATCCATCGGCGATACGAGCTACACCCTCTTTGGGGATACCATTCAATACGACCAACTCAAGGATCTCGGCAAGGCGATGGGACATGTCAAGGTGGTCCAGAAGGACACATCGATGACGATTTTCGGGAAATATGCCGAGTTCCAATCCAAGACTGAAGCCTCCTTTGTAACAGATAGTGCTTTCGCGATTCAGCGGATGGACGATGACACCCTCTATCTATTTGCGGATACCCTGACCTCCTACAAGGACACGGTCACCGACAAACGGTACTTTGAGGCCTACAATGACGCCTATTTCTTCATGAACGAACTTCAGGGCGTCTGCGATTCCCTCGTTTATTGGTATGATGATTCGCTCATGTTCTTTTACAAACGGCCGGCGTTGTGGTCTGATGCGAGTCAGATCACGGGTGACACCATTATCATACAGTTAAAAGGCGGTGGGATTGACAGCATGAGCATACCGAGTTCGCCGTTTATCATCACGCAAGAAGACACGGTTGGCTATGACCAAATCAAGGGGAAGGAGCTACATGCCAAATTCAACCTCAAGAAACTCCAAACCATGTGGATTTTCGGGAATAGCGAAAGCATCTACTACACCAAGGACGAAAAAGAGCAATACATCGGCATGAACAAGGCCCGTTGTACGGACATGACCGTGGATTTCAAGGACAATAAACCGAGTAAAATCCTGTTTCGGGAGAATCCTGAGGGCGAATTTTTTCCGATGCACATGGTGCTCTACAAGGAAAATCTCTTGGATGGCTTCGAATGGCGTGAAAAGGATAGGCCGATTTATCCCGAATGGGTGCTTGAGCATATCGCGAAATCCGAAGGGCGTGTCGATACCATCAGGCTGCGTCTCGATTCGTTGATGATGACCTTGGAAGACGTCGAGTTTGCGATTTACGACTTGAGGCAAGACAGCATTCTTGGGAAATTCCTGAAAATACTCGAATCAATGGGCACTGAACCCGAAGGAACCGGAGGCATTGATTCCCTCGATACCTTGAGGATTGACGGCCCCGACAGCCTGCCCAAAATGGGAGAGGACAGTTTGCAAGTTGGCAATCCTGACAGCTTGGCAGCAAACGATCCCACCTTCAATCCAAAAGATTCCATCAAATTGGTTGAACAGCCGGAAATCGTCTATGCGCCTGGTGAACACCAAACTTGGGAAATGGCAAGTCAGGCGCGTGACAGCAAGGGACGTTTGATCCAACAGAAGACGTCGAAGCAACGAAAGGAATCCTCAAAACGGACGATTTCAGAGGGAGAAGGGGACAAAACACCAACGGAACCTTCCGAAAAGCCAAAACGCACGGCCAAGGAGCGCATTTCCAAATTGAAGGAAGATGTGAAAGCCGCGAAACAAAAGATCAAGGCGAGCACGTCCAAAGAAGCAGCCGCGGCGCGGGAGCAGAAAAAACTTGATCGCTACAAGAATAAAATTCTCAAAAAGGCGGAACGCGATGCGAAAAAACATTTGCGCAAGGTCAAACGCCAAAAAAGACGATCAAAACCTTCAGAATCAGGCTCTGAGGCAAAAAAAAGCATGTTTGCCTGAGTGGTACTATCCTTCAGCAATCGTCGAGGCCCATGGAAATCAATGATCCTTCTAGATTTTTAACACTTTTTTTAAGCCCAAGCCCTTGAATTTTGGCTCGGAATTTGCCTATATTGCTTGTCTTTATCTTTCACAGGACATAAACGCTTCAAGAAATGTATAAGAAAATCGCATTTACACTGACACTTGCTGTTGCCCTTTTCGCTGGCAGCGCATTGACCGCTTCTGCTATGAACGATGGCGGTGGCAAAAAGAAGAAAAAAGAGTGCACCACAACTACAACAGGTTGCTGCGCTTCTAAGACCGCTGCATCTTCAGGTGCTGCAACGAGCACAAGCACAAATGCAGGTAGCAACGCCACTGGCAAAAGCTGCCAAGGCGCTGAGAAAAAGTGCTGCGCTAGCAAAGCTGCTGCTGCAGAAACGAAATAATCGGATCCCATCGATCCCACAAAAGCCGAGCTTGCTCGGCTTTTGTATTTCCCAGTCGCACCAAAAATTAGAAAAAACTTCACAAATCAGCCCTGAGGAACTCAAAAGGCACATTTTCAAATGTAAATTCCCTTTTGGCCGATTAATGAATTTCAGCTAATATTGTGGCCGCTTTTTATTGGATCACGAAACAAAAACGACGTGAATAGTTTGATTTTTGCAGTACCAGGAGTGGCCCTATTCGGCCTGCTCTTCATCTACATCCGGGCAATATGGGTCACTAAACAAGACCAAGGTGATGCCCGCATGAAAGAGATCGCTGGCTACATCGCCCAGGGTGCGATGGCCTTTTTGAAAGCTGAATACAAGGTGCTCGCCATCTATGTGGTTCTGGCTTCCGTGCTATTGGGTGTGGCTTCCGTCGCCGGAACCTCCGACAATCCGCATGCTGTCAACGATCCCTTGATCGTGCTTTCGTTTGTCATGGGTGCCACCCTCTCAGCCCTTGCAGGCTTTTTGGGCATGCGCATCGCCACCAAAGCCAACGTTCGCACCGCACAAGCAGCGCGCACTAGCCTTTCCAAAGCACTCGACATCTCCTTTGCAGGAGGTGCTGTGATGGGAATCGGCGTGGTCGCCTTGGCCATGCTCGGCCTTTCCGGCTTGTACATCCTGCTCACATATATGTATGCCGGCGAACTCGGCGGCGTGGACAAACACGGCATCTTCAAGGTGCTTGGTGTGTTGACCGGCTTTTCGCTGGGTGCTGAGAGTATCGCACTTTTTGCCCGTGTTGGCGGTGGTATTTATACCAAGGCTGCTGACGTCGGCGCTGACTTGGTCGGCAAAGTCGAGGCTGGCATCCCGGAAGACGACCCCCGCAACCCAGCTGTGATCGCCGACAACGTCGGTGACAACGTGGGTGACGTGGCGGGTATGGGTGCTGACTTGTTTGGCTCCTATGTCTCCACTGTGGTTGGTTCGATGGTTTTGGGTGTGGCCGTGGTCGGATCCAATGACAGCTTCGGCGGTATTTCTGCCGTGGTGCTGCCAATGATCATTGCTGCAGCCGGTATCATCTTCTCGATCATCGGTACATTTTTGGTGAAAGTCAAAGAAGGTGGCAATCCGCAAACTGCATTGAATATCGGCAACTTCGGTTCGGTGATCATGACTGCCGTCGCCTCCTTTTTCATCATCAAGTACATGTTGCCTGCTGATCTTACGGAGACCACCGGTGCCCTTGGAACTGCATTCTTCAAGGAATTTAAGTTCACTTCGATGCACGTCTTTGGTGCAACCGTCATCGGACTTGCTGTTGGAACCCTGATTTCGATCGTCACGGAATACTACACTGCCATGGGCAAAAAGCCTGTGATGTCGATCGTGCGTCAGTCTTCGACCGGTGCAGCGACCAACATTATCGCCGGCTTGGGCGAAGGTATGATGTCTACCGCGCTGCCAATCTTGATTTTGGCCGCTGGTATTATCGGAAGCTACGAAGTGGCTGGACTTTACGGTATCGCCATGGCAGCTTCGGGAATGATGGCAACAACGGGTATCCAATTGGCAATTGACGCCTTTGGCCCGATTGCGGACAACGCAGGTGGCGTAGCAGAAATGAGCGGCCTTCCCAAGGAGGTACGTGCCAACACGGACGTGCTTGACGCCGTCGGCAACACGACTGCGGCCATCGGCAAAGGATTTGCGATTGCTTCTGCAGCCATGACGTCTGTTGCATTGTTTGCCGCATTCAAAAGTATCACGGGCATCAACGTCATCGACATCAGCGATGCGCGAGTGATGGGCGGCCTTTTTGTCGGCGGTATGATTCCATTTGTGTTCTCCTCGCTCGCCATGGGCGCTGTCGGCAAAGCCGCCATGCAAATGGTCGAGGAAGTTCGCCGTCAGTTCCGCGAGATTCCAGGCCTCTTGGCCGGTGACCCAAATGCGAAACCTGACTATGACCGTTGTGTGCAGATTTCAACGAAAGCTGCCATCCGCGAGATGATTCTTCCCGGTGCAATGGCCTTGATCGTTCCCGTATTGGTCGGCTTCACCATGGGCGCACAGGTGCTCGGTGGCGTGCTCGCAGGTGTGACGGTCGCAGGTGTGCTTATGGCCATCTTCCAGTCCAATGCAGGTGGTGCTTGGGACAACGCGAAAAAATCCTTTGAAAAAGGTGTCGACATCAACGGCAAAACCTATTACAAAGGTTCCGATCCTCACAAAGCCGCCGTCACCGGCGATACAGTGGGTGATCCATTCAAAGATACTTCCGGCCCTTCGATGAACATTCTCATCAAGTTGATGTGCATCGTTTCGCTCGTGATTGCTCCTTATTTGGCTGCATAAGCCGAATAGGACCATGTTCAAAATGGGAAATGGCCTTCGGGTTGTTTCCCATTTTGCATTTTTGGCGTACCAATTCAGCATGAAACAACATCCCAAGTTTCATTTCCAACGCATACTTGTTAATTTGCCTCATGTTGATTTCATTCTCACAACGGGGCGTTGATGCCAAGTCCCTCTCACGGGCATTCGACCTTGATCCCAACACTGTCACCCGTTTTGATTTACCCTTTGGTGAATTGTTGGCCTTTTTTCCTGTCTTCGAATCTGATTTTACCGAGTGCAGTCTCTTGCTCAAAGTGAGTCCTGAGCGCTTGCCCAAAGACGCGCCCTATCTCGGAAGCGGGCATCCGTTGCGCGCGTATGTCCATGAGAGGGCTTATGCGACGTCATCCCTGATGGCCGTTGCCCTTCAAAAAGGATTCCCGGCGCTGGAAAACGTCGTTGCGCACCCAGATTCTGCCCCCATTCGCATTCGAATGAATACGGTGACCTGCAATTTGGGACCTTCGGTCGTGGAGGGTTGGTTTTCCGAATTGGGTTATGAAGTTTCTATCAGCGAAACGCACCCAACGTTGCAGGATGGGCAACGAGCTCAATTCATAGACCTAGAATTAACGACAGGTTTGTCCATGCCTGCCGTCATCGGGCACCTTCAAACGCTGCTGTGTGCCATGGACCAAGATCATGTGCATTGGATTGGAAAAGACGCAACCGTCTCCATTTTTAATGCTGCGGCACCTTGGCTAGAAAACCATTCGGCACATGCTGCGATCAAATCGGCCTTGCTTGGTGTTCCCTACACGGCCGGGAGAAATGCCCGCCAAAACTTGGTCGAGGAAAACGAGACGTTTTCTTTCCCGACGAAAAAAGCATTCTATCGCAATCCGATGGAGGCCCAACAAGTCCATCAGGAAATCAGGGACCTGATCCCTCTGCAATCAAGCACCTCCGTTTTGCACCTTTTTCCTGAAAGCGGTCAATTGGCAGCCGGGCTTTCCCAAAATGCACACATATATAAGGTGTCGCTGGTCGATATTGTTCCAGAGCATTTACAGGTCATCGTACAAGAACTTAATGGCCTTGCACTTTCTGCGGAATCGAAGCGTAAGGTGCAATTGCTCGTGGGTGCTCCGATCTTTCACGGAGAGTTGGAGTCTGGATTTGATGTTCACGTGATCGAAGGCCTGTTAGGGAAGCTTCCCTCCCATCAGCTTGCCGCAGTTGCTTCAACCGTTTTTCATCATGGCGCACCCAAGTGGGTGATTGTCGTGGAACCAATGGGCAAGGAGCTCAAAAATTGGGCGGCAGAAATTGTCAAGGAATATCCATTCGATGTCGAATTCAAAATTCCGAAAGTGACCGATGCCCCTAAAGCTGTTCCGATGGCTCTCGCAATTTTCACTGCACGCAGCACCAAATAATCATGGAAATCAAGATTCCCGACTTTGCTTTGGTTTTGTTGGTGGGCCCTTCAGGTTCTGGCAAGTCCCATTTTGCAGCCAATCATTTTCCTACCAATCAAATTATCTCGCAGCAGCAGTTTCAGTTGATGCTGGCAGACGATGGTCAAGACCCTGTGCTGCATGACGAAGTGATCAAACTGATGCATCAGACGATTGAACTCCGCCTGAAATACAAAAAAACATGCGTGATCGATGCGGAATTGCTTTCGCAAGAAAGTCGCAAGGAGCTCCGGCGCTTGAGCAGGAAGTACCATGCAAAGGCAGTTTCGATCATTTTCAGGGTATCGGCGCAGGTTTGCCTGGATCGGAATGCGCAGCGCTCAGATGGCGATCCCGGAAGTCAATTGGTCAAAAATCAATTTGGACGGATGGATCGCATTGCCAAAGACCTTGAAGAAGAAGGTTTTAAATCCCAATATACCGTCACGGAATCGGATGAAACTTCAGTGCGGCGCACGCGCATGCGCAGTGATTTTCGTGACCAAACGGGTGAATTTGACATCATCGGGGATGTCCACGGATGCTTTGACGAGTTGGTTCTGCTGCTCGAAGAACTCGGATACGCCGTATCATCTGTTGCTTCGCGTCTGGAGGAAGGTCCAAATTTCAAGGTGACAGCCCCAAAAAATCGACGAATTGTTTTTGTCGGTGATCTGTGTGACCGCGGTCCCGACTCACCTCGCGTATTGCGGCTCGTGATGGACCTGGTAAATGCAGGACTCGCCTTTTGTGTCCCTGGCAACCACGACGATAAATTGTTACGGATGCTCAATGGCAACAAAGTCCAACTCCGGCATGGGTTGGAAAAGACGATGGCGCAGTTGGAGGGCGCGGATCCTCGATTTTTGGAGGAAATCAAGCAATTTATCGGTGGACTCAGCAGCCATATCGAATTGGACGGTGGCGCATTGGTGGTCGCACACGCGGGGCTCAAGGAGAGTATGCACGGCCGCAGTTCAGGAGAAGTGCACGCCTTTTGCCTCTACGGCGAAACGACAGGAGAAACCGACGAATTCGGGCTGCCTGTGCGGCACAACTGGGCGGGTGAATACGAAGGCAAGGCTTTGGTCGTGTATGGACACACCCCCATTCCAGAGCCCATTTGGCAAAAAAACACGGTCAACATCGATACAGGCTGCGTTTTTGGTGGGATGCTGACGGCACTTCGATACCCCACGCGCGAAATCGTGTCGGTAAAACCAAAGGAAATGCATTCCCAGCCACTGCGTCCCTTGCACTGGAACAACCAATTTACCGCGGTTCAAAAAATCGATCCTTCGATTTCGATGGATCTCGTTGGTCCCCGCGCTTTGGTGAGTACCCGCCACGGCTATCATTTGACACTGCAACCCCAGCAGGTAGCGACGGTTTTGCAAATGATTGCCTTGGAAGTCGTGCGCAGGGAGTGGCTGATTTACCTGCCCGCCCCGGTTTCCGCCCCGACGAGTTCACAATTGCCAGGGACCTTGGAGCATCCTGCGCAAGCGTTTGACTATTACCGCAAGAAAAATCTCGTGCAACTTGCCACTTGGGCGATTCCGGTCGGAACGCCGGTTGTCGTTGTACTTTGCCGCAACGAAGCCGCTGCAAAAAAGCGCTTCATGGTGGAAAACGACGGCCTTGGGAGTATCCATACCCGCACCGGACGTCCGTACTTCAGCAATTTGGAAGCTGAGCGACAACTGCTTCAAAAGTTGGCGAAGGGTTTGGAATTGATGGAGGTATGGGATCAGTTGAAAACGGATTGGATTTGTTTGGAGGCCATTGCGAGTCCGTTGTCTGATTTTGCGCCTGATTTTGCGCAGTTGGTCTATGGACCAGTAAGTGAAACCGCAAACAAGGCCTTGCCGATAGCCCTCGACGCTGTCACGCGTGCGCAAGCGCGCGGTGTCGAACTTTCCGAAACTGCGAGTTGGCTACAAAATCAGCAAGCCGCTGTGGAGGCATTTGATTCGGTCAGGACCAAAGTAGAGGAACCGCGATCGGGAAAATTGACATTGCACCTCACCCGCCTCGTCGCCACCGAGGGCCAAGTCCACCTCGAAAAACCAGCATTGGTCATGCAGGAACTCCTTCGAATCGTGGCTTCTGCGGCCCCCAACTGGATGGTCGCAGTCGAGCGTCGATGGATCGAACTTGACAGTGAAGCCGATTTGAGGGAAGTGACTGCATGGTGGGAATCCTTGAGTGGACAGTCGGTAACGGGGATTGCCGTGGAGCCATCCACCTTGGTCAACGAAAAGGGAACGGAATTGATGCAGCCGATGATCAAAGTACGCACGCGCGAATACTTGCGGTTAATTTACGGGCCCGCCTACGATGTCCCGGAAAGTTTGGTCGTTTGGAGAGACCGCAACCTTCGCCTACAACGCGAAACCGCGGTTCGGCAATATTCCCTCGGGGTGGAAGCCATTTCACGTTTTGTGGAAAGGCAATCCTGGGAGCAGGTCTACCAATGCATTTTTGCAAGGTTGGGTTTGGAAATCATGGGCATTGACATCCGGCTTTGATGGAATCGGCAGAGGGCGGATAGGCTCAATTCCGGATTGAGCCAAAACATAAGCTCCGATTCTCCGTAAAAATCTTCAAAATTCACTCATCACCAATTTCAATGGGCATTTTGACAAAATCTAAAAACGGCTTCTACGCAATCCCTGCAGTCGTTTCCGCATTTTTCCCCGGTGTTGGTCAGTTGATCAAACGCCAATATGCAAAGGGGCTGGTTTTCTTGGGATTGTCCTTCGTTTGGGGCTATTTGATGATGGTTCCCGGATTGCTCCCCTTCGGTTGGCTCATTTCGTTCATCATCACCGTGGCGGCATGGGGAATCAACGTACTGGATGCCGGCTTCAACTCGGTCGGGCAACGTTATTGATTCGCCAACGAATCCCCAAACTTTGTTTTAACGAAGAAAGGCTGACATGATCAGCCCTTTAAGAACCCCGGACTCCGGGGTTTTTTATTGGTTGTGTGGCAAAAATCATTGTGTCGTTGGACACTGACATCGGTTTTCCTATCTTTCCTTGGACTTAATCGATGGCGCATGAAATTCGTTCGATGGATTCTCCTTTACTTTTTGCTTTTGGGCTTCAACAGTCTTTGGTCACAAATCAATCACTGGGAAACGGCTGTCAATTACAATACGACGTGGAAATACTTTCCCGGCAATTCCGAACCGCCTGTTGCCTGGCCCACGGTTGGCTTCAATGATGCTGCTTGGGCTTCCGGTACCGGAGGGGTAGGATTTGGAGATGGCGATGACAATACGACCATTCCACTGTTACCTTCGGTCTATCTTCGAAAGGCATTTACGATCACCGATACCTCGGTTTTGATGCAGGGTTTGCTCAGCATCGACTACGACGACGGGTTCATTGCCTACCTGAATAACGTGGAAATCGCCCGATCCAATCTTGGTGCTGTGACCGGCGACCGGCCGCCTTATAACCAATATGCCAACGGCCAACACGAAGCCTTGATGTACCAAGGCGGCGATGCCGAACAATTTATCATCGACCGGGCCAAGTTGCGCAGCGCAATGGTGGTCGGAACCAACGTCCTTGCGATCACCGTCCACAATGCGACGGTCAATTCGCCAGATCTTTCCTCCTTGACGTGGTTGCATTTTGGAATCAGAAACGCAAACACCTACTTTGGCCCGAACCCCGTTTGGTTTGTGCCGCCGATTTCATCCTCCAACTTGCCCTTGGTCGTGATCGATTCCCGTGGTGGTTCGATCAACGACTCCCTCAAAATCGTCGCCCGAATGGGAATCATCTCCAATCCCGGCGGCGCCCGTAACAATCTGAGCGATCCATTCAACGATTACGAGGGGAACATCGCCATTGAAATTCGGGGATCGACTTCGCAGCAATACCCTAAAAAAAGCTACGGATTTGAAACACAAGACAGCTTGGGCAACAATGACAATGTTTCATTGCTCGGAATGGGCAAGGAAAATGACTGGATTCTGTATGCCCCCTACCCTGACAAAACCTTGATGCGCAACACCTTGGCCTACCATCTTTTTGGACGGATGGGGCATTATACACCTGGAACGCGGTTTTGCGAAGTCATTCTCAATCAACAATATATAGGCGTCTACGAAATCCATGAGCGGGTAAAAATTGACAAAAACCGTCTTGCACTGCCCAAACTGGATCTGGATGATCTTGCTGGCGACTCCCTCACCGGTGGCTATATCGTCAAGGTGGACAAAACCACCGGAACCGGCGGCCCCAACTGGACCTCCCCCATCAACCCCAATGTCTATTTCCAGTTCCACGATCCTGAGGAAACCGAACTGGTCCAAACACAGAAAAATTATATCGAGGACTTTGTCTCCGACTTCGAAGTTGCCCACAATGGACCCAACTACGCCGATCCGATCAATGGCTACCGGAAATACATCGACGTGCAATCGTTCATGGACTTCATGATCATGCAAGAAGTTGGGCGCACGGTGGATGGCTATCGGTCCAGCTGTTTCTTGCACAAACAACGGGACAGCTATGGCGGCAAACTCAGCGCCGGACCGATGTGGGATTTTAACCTGAGCTTCGGAAATGCAGACTATTGTGATGCCTATCTCAACTCTGGTTACCAATTCAACTTCGGAAATGTCTGCCAAGGCTACGTCCCCGAAGTTCCCTTTTGGTGGGCAAAGTTTATGCAAGACAGCCGCTGGCAAAACGAATTGCGTTGCCGTTGGGACTTTTTGCGTGACGGTCCCCTGCATACCGACACGCTCACGGCTTGGATCGACAGTGTCGCCACGGTGCTCGACGAATCCAAGGAACGCAACTTCGCGCGTTGGCCGATCTTGGGAGTCTATGTGAACTGGAATTATTTCGTGGGAAATACCTATGCCGAAGAAATTGACTACATCAAGACATGGATCACCAACCGCATGATTTGGCTTGACGCCAACTTCCCTGGAAGTTCGACGACGTGCAGCAGCCCGGGCGCCAATGACATTCAGCTCACCGAAGTCAACTACAACTCCTCTCCCACTGCCTATTCCGGCGATTGGTTTGAACTGCATAATGCAGGGACCACCACGGTAACCCTGACCGAATGGCGGTTCAAAAATGAGAATCCTGACAATCTTTTTACTTTTCCAGCGGGAACCACGATCCCGGCCGGCGGGTACCTTGTCGTTTGCAGCGACACTGCAGCCTTTCATGCCCGTCATCCGATGGTAAATCCGATTGCGGGCCCATTCAATTTTGTGCTCAGCAATGGCGGCGACAACATCAACTTGTTTGATGCTTATTACACCCAACAGGTTTCCATGCGCTTCGAGGATCTTGCCCCGTGGCCCACAAGTCCAGATGGCGGAGGATATACATTGGAAGTGCTGAACGCGGCCGGCAATTACAGCGATCCCGCGAACTGGTTTGCAGGCTGCCCCGAAGGCTCGCCCGGCGGACCTTATTTTACACCTTGTGCGGTTTCAGTTTCGCCTTCGAATGCCGGACCCAACCTGCGCGTCTATCCGAATCCGTTTGATCATCAATTGATGATCGCTTTCCCTGAACCCTTGAATGAATCCGCTTGCATCGAATTGCTGGACATGACGGGCAGGATTCTGAAAAAGGAATGGACGTTTTCCGAAAGGCATGTTCTCTCCACGCGTGACCTACCCGCGGGCGCCTACATGTTGCGCGTCACGGGCGCTGCTTGGTCCAGTTCGGTGCGGGTGATCCTCGCGCGTTAATTTTTTTCTCTACAGTTGTCGAACCCAATTCTATGCGAAAGCTAGCTTTTCTTGTCTGTCTGTTCTTCCTTCTTGGAGGATATTCCTTTTCCCAAATTGCAACGGTCGATCCCGCAGCGGTTCAAAAGACTACGCTGCCCAACGGATTCGAAGTCTTTTTGATCGAAGACCATTCCGCCCCCAATATTTTTGGTGCAGTCGTCGTGAAGGCTGGCGGAAAATATGATCCGAAGGATGCAACCGGCATGGGACATTACCTCGAGCACATGTTGTTCAAGGGAACGAATACCATGGGGACGAGCAACTACGAAAAGGAAAAGCCGTTCCTCGACAAAATTGATGCGTTGTATGAGGAGCTCGGAAAAACAACAGACGAAGTGCAACGCAAGGCGATCCAAACCCAAATCAATGAAAATGCCGTTGCGGCAGCAGAATTCGCGATTCCCAACGAACTCGACCGCATGCTTGAATCCATCGGCAGCGAGGGTGTGAATGCCTTCACCGACTACGAGCAAATCGTTTACCACAATTCGTTTCCACCCAATCAGGTGGAAAAATGGCTTGATATCTACGCAGCCCGTTTCCAAAGTCCAGTCTTCCGCCTCTTTCAAAGCGAATTGGAAACCGTCTACGAAGAAAAAAATCGGGCGATGGATGAATTCACCTACAAAGTCTTCCAGAAGTTCATCGGCACATTTTTCAAGAACCATCCTTATGGGCAGCAGGAAATTCTTGGCTTGACCGACCACTTGAAAAACCCTTCGCTTACCAAGATGTACGACTACTTCAACACCTATTATGTGGCTAACAACATGGCTTTGGTGATGAGTGGCGACTTCGAATCAGAAAAAATCCTCCCGATGATTCGCGCAAAATTCGGGGTACTCAAACAAGGAGAGGTTCCCAAATTCCCGGAGTATCCGGAGGCACCGTTCAAAGGACGGGAATATGTTTCCGGAAATTATACTCCCGTCAAGGCCGGAATCATGGGTTTTCGCACCGTACCGAATGGCCATCCCGATCAGCCTGCCTTGGACCTCGTCAGCCATTTGCTGTACAACGAGGGTGAAACCGGATTCCTCAACAAATTGCAACTCGACCACGAGGTACTTGCGGCCTTGGTGATGGCGATGGATTACAACGACCATGGCGGTAACTTCCTCATTATCATACCCAAAATCATTGGCCAAAGCACGGAAAATGCCGAAGGATTGGTATTGGCAGCATTGCAAAAGCTCAAAAACGGTGAATTCTCCGAAGCGACCTTGCAAGCTGCAAAACTCAAGTTGCGCCTGGACTTTGAAAGGTCGCTCGAGACCAACAACGGAAGGGGCTTGATGATGGCGGATGCCTTTGTACAAGGACGCAAATGGGAGGAATTTGTCGATTATCCCAAGAAAATCGGGATGGTCACCAAACAGCAAGTCGTGGATGCAGCTATAAAATATTACGGTCAGAACTATCTGATGTTTGAATCCAAAATGGGATTCCCCAAAAAAGAGAAACTTGAGAAGCCTGGATTTGTTGCACCCAAACCCCAAAAGGAGGCCCAAAGTGACTATGCCCGCCATTTTTACAGCTTGCCGGAACAACAGCCCAAGGCGCAATTTGTCGATTTCGAAAAGGATTTCAAGGTATTGGATTTGGGACCGAATGCCAGACTTCACCACGTCCAAA
>JADKCL010000045.1 GCA_016718825.1 Bacteroidota bacterium
GCTGCTTGTGCTGCAACCGTTGGCATCGGTGATCGTGACGCTGTAGTTGCCGGCGGTCAGGTTGCTGACATCCTCCGTGGTTGCGCCGTTGCTCCAGTTGAAGGTGTAGGCTGTGCAATCTGCGCCGCCGGTGACCGTCAAGTTGATGCTGCCGTCATTGGCGCCGTTGCAGCTCACGTTGGTTCCGCAGACATAAGTTGCGGCTACGCCGGAGCTGACGAGCAATGCTGGCTCGGTCAGCGTGAAGCTTGAGCTGGTTGAACAGCCGTTTGCATCGGTCACTGTCACGCTGTAGTTGCCAGCACGCAGGTTGCTGACGTCCTCGGTGGTTGCGCCGTTGCTCCAGTTGAAGGTGTAGGCTACGCAATCTGCGCCGCCGGTGACCGTCAAGTTGATGCTGCCGTCATTGGCACCGTTGCAGCTTACGTTCGTTCCGCAGACATACGTTGCGGCGACACCGCTGCTGACCAACAATGCTGGCTCGGTGAGCGTGAAGCTCGAGCTGGTTGAACAGCCGTTCGCATCGGTGATGGTGACGCTGTAGTTGCCAGCAGTCAGGTTGCTGACGTCTTCTGTTGTTGCGCCGTTGCTCCAGTTGAAGGTGTAGGCCGTGCAGCTTGCGCCGCCGGTGACCGTCAGGTTGATGCTGCCGTCATTCGCGCCGTTGCAGCTCACGTTCGTTCCGCAGACATAAGTTGCGGCCACGCCGGAGCTGACCAGCAAGGCTGGCTCGGTGAGCGTGAAGCTGCTGCTTGTGCTGCAACCGTTGGCATCGGTGATCGTGACGCTGTAGTTGCCAGCGGTCAAGTTGCTGACGTCCTCGGTCGTTGCGCCGTTGCTCCAGTTGAAGGTGTAGGCTACGCAATCTGCGCCGCCGGTGACCGTCAAGTTGATGCTGCCGTCATTGGCGCCGTTGCAGCTCACGTTGGTTCCGCAGACATAAGTTGCGGCGACGCCGCTGCTGACCAACAATGCTGGCTCGGTGAGCGTGAAGCTTGAGCTGGTTGAACAGCCGTTCGCATCGGTGATGGTGACGCTGTAGTTGCCAGCGGTCAAGTTGCTGACATCCTCGGTCGTTGCGCCGTTGCTCCAGTTGAAGGTGTAGGCCGTGCAGCTTGCGCCGCCGGTGACCGTCAGGTTGATGCTGCCGTCATTGGCACCGTTGCAGCTCACATTCGTTCCGCAGACATAGGTTGCGGCGACACCGCTGCTGACCAACAAGGCTGGCTCGGTGAGCGTGAAGCTGCTGCTTGTGCTGCATCCGTTGGCATCGGTGATGGTGACGCTGTAGTTGCCTGCGGTGAGACCGCTGACGTCTTCGGTCGTTGCGCCGTTGCTCCAGTTGAAGGTGTAGGCTGTGCAGCTTGCGCCGCCGGTCACCGTCAAGTTGATGCTGCCGTCATTGGCACCGTTGCAAGAGACATTCGTTCCGCAGACATAGGTTGCGGCGACGCCGGAGCTGACCAACAAGGCTGGCTCGGTGAGCGTGAAGCTGGAGCTGGTTGAACAGCCGTTCGCATCGGTGATGGTGACGCTGTAGTTGCCAGCGGTCAAGTTGCTGACGTCTTCGGTTGTCGCGCCGTTGCTCCAGTTGAAGGTGTAGGCTGTGCAAGATGCGCCGCCGGTGACCGTCAAGTTGATGCTGCCGTCATTCGCGCCGTTGCAAGAGACGTTCGTTCCGCAGACATAGGTTGCGGCGACGCCCGAGCTGACCAACAAGGCTGGCTCGGTGAGCGTGAAGCTGCTGCTTGTGCTGCAACCGTTGGCATCGGTGATGGTGACGCTGTAGTTGCCAGCGGTCAAGTTGCTGACGTCTTCCGTTGTTGCGCCGTTGCTCCAGTTGAAGGTGTAGGCTGTGCAAGCTTGCACCGCCGGTCACCGTCAAGTTGATCGAGCCGTCATTCGCACCGTTGCAAGAGACATTCGTTCCGCAGACATAGGTTGCGGCTACGCCAGAGCTGACCAACAAGGCTGGCTCGGTGAGGGTGAAGCTGCTGCTTGTGCTGCAACCGTTGGCATCGGTGATGGTGACGCTGTAGTTGCCGGCAGTCAGGTTGCTGACGTCCTCGGTCGTTGCGCCGTTGCTCCAGTTGAAGGTGTAGGCTACGCAATCTGCGCCGCCGGTGACCGTCAAGTTGATGCTGCCGTCATTGGCGCCGTTGCAAGAGACATTCGTTCCGCAGACATACGTTGCGGCGACACCAGAGCTGACCAACAAGGCTGGCTCGGTGAGCGTGAAGCTGCTGCTTGTGCTGCAACCGTTGGCATCGGTGATGGTGACGCTGTAGTTGCCAGCGGTCAGGTTGCTGACGTCCTCTGTTGTCGCTCCGTTGCTCCAGTTGAAGGTGTAGGCTGTGCAAGATGCGCCGCCAGTGACCGTCAAGTTGATGCTGCCGTCATTCGCGCCGTTGCAAGAGACATTCGTTCCACAGACATACGTTGCGGCAACACCGCTGCTGACCAACAAGGCTGGCTCGGTGAGCGTGAAGCTGCTGCTTGTGCTGCATCCGTTCGCATCGGTGATCGTGACGCTGTAGTTGCCAGCGGTCAGGTTGCTGACATCTTCGGTGGTTGCGCCGTTGCTCCAGTTGAAGGTGTAGGCTGTGCAGCTTGCGCCGCCGGTGACCGTCAAGTTGATGCTGCCGTCATTGGCACCGTTGCAAGAGACATTCGTTCCGCAGACATAGGTTGCGGCGACACCGGAGCTGACCAACAAGGCTGGCTCGGTGAGCGTGAAGCTGCTGCTTGTGCTGCAACCGTTGGCATCGGTGATCGTGACGCTGTAGTTGCCAGCAGTCAGGTTGCTGACATCCTCTGTTGTTGCGCCGTTGCTCCAGTTGAAGGTGTAGGCTGTGCAAGCTTGCACCGCCGGTCACCGTCAAGTTGATGCTGCCGTCATTCGCGCCGTTGCAAGAGACATTCGTTCCGCAGACATAGGTTGCGGCGACACCGGAGCTGACCAACAAGGCTGGCTCGGTGAGCGTGAAGCTCGAGCTGGTTGAGCAACCGTTCGCATCGGTGATGGTGACGCTGTAGTTGCCAGCGGTCAGGTTGCTGACGTCTTCGGTGGTTGCGCCGTTGCTCCAGTTGAAGGTGTAGGCTACGCAATCTGCGCCGCCGGTGACCGTCAAGTTGATGCTGCCGTCATTGGCACCGTTGCAGCTTACGTTCGTTCCGCAGACATAGGTTGCGGCTACGCCGGAGCTGACCAACAATGCCGGCTCGGTGAGCGTGAAGCTTGAGCTGGTTGCTGCAGCCGTTGGCATCGGTGATGGTGACGCTGTAGTTGCCAGCGGTCAAGTTGCTGACATCCTCGGTCGTTGCGCCGTTGCTCCAGTTGAAGGTGTAGGCTACGCAATCTGCGCCGCCGGTGACCGTCAAGTTGATGCTGCCGTCATTCGCGCCGTTGCAACTTACATTCGTTCCGCAGACATAGGTTGCGGCAACACCGCTGCTGACCAACAAGGCTGGCTCGGTGAGCGTGAAGCTTGAGCTTGTGCTGCATCCGTTGGCGTCGGTGATCGTGACGCTGTAGTTGCCAGCGGTCAGGTTGCTGACGTCTTCGGTCGTTGCGCCGTTGCTCCAGTTGAAGGTGTAGGCCGTGCAGCTTGCACCACCGGTCACCGTCAAGTTGATGCTGCCGTCATTCGCGCCGTTGCAAGAGACATTCGTTCCGCAGACATAGGTTGCGGCTACGCCGGAGCTGACCAGCAATGCTGGCTCGGTGAGCGTGAAGCTGCTGCTTGTGCTGCAACCGTTGGCATCGGTGATGGTGACGCTGTAGTTGCCAGCGGTCAGGTTGCTGACATCCTCGGTGGTCGCGCCGTTGCTCCAGTTGAAGGTGTAGGCTGTGCAAGATGCGCCGCCGGTCACAGTCAAGTTGATGCTGCCGTCATTGGCGCCGTTGCAAGAGACGTTGGTTCCGCAGACATACGTTGCGGCGACACCCGAGCTGACCAACAAGGCTGGCTCGGTGAGCGTGAAGCTTGAGCTGGTGCTGCAACCGTTGGCATCGGTGATGGTGACGCTGTAGTTGCCAGCGGTCAGGTTGCTGACGTCTTCTGTTGTTGCGCCGTTGCTCCAGTTGAAGGTGTAGGCTGTGCAGCTTGCACCGCCGGTGACCGTCAAGTTGATGCTGCCGTCATTGGCACCGTTGCAGCTCACATTCGTTCCGCAGACATAGGTTGCGGCTACGCCGAAGCTGACCAACAAGGCTGGCTCGGTGAGCGTGAAGCTCGAGCTGGTCGAACAGCCGTTCGCATCGGTGATGGTGACGCTGTAGTTGCCAGCCAGGGAGTTACTGACGTCTTCTGTTGTCGCACCATTGCTCCAGTTGAAGGTGTAGGCCGTGCAGCTTGCGCCGCCGGTGACCGTCAAGTTGATGCTGCCGTCATTCGCGCCGTTGCAGCTCACGTTGGTTCCGCAGACATACGTTGCGGCGACGCCGGAGCTGACCAACAAGGCTGGCTCGGTGAGCGTGAAGCTTGAGCTGGTTGAACAGCCGTTCGCATCCGTGATGGTGACGCTGTAGTTGCCTGCGGTGAGACCGCTGACGTCCTCGGTCGTTGCGCCGTTGCTCCAGTTGAAGGTGTAGGCTGTGCAAGCTTGCGCCGCCAGTCACCGTCAAGTTGATGCTGCCGTCATTCGCGCCGTTGCAAGAGACATTCGTTCCGCAGACATAGGTTGCGGCGACACCGGAGCTGACCAGGAGGGCTGGCTCGGTGAGCGTGAAGCTTGAGCTGGTCGAACAACCGTTGGCATCGGTGATGGTGACGCTGTAGTTGCCAGCGGTCAAGTTGCTGACATCCTCGGTCGTTGCGCCGTTGCTCCAGTTGAAGGTGTAGGCTGTGCAAGAGGCACCGCCGGTGACCGTCAAGTTGATGCTGCCGTCATTCGCGCCGTTGCAAGAGACGTTCGTTCCGCAGACATAGGTTGCGGCGACGCCAGAGCTGACCAGCAATGCTGGCTCGGTGAGCGTGAAGCTTGAGCTGGTCGAACAGCCGTTCGCATCGGTGATGGTGACGCTGTAGTTGCCAGCGGTCAGGTTGCTGACATCCTCGGTGGTTGCGCCGTTGCTCCAGTTGAAGGTGTAGGCTGTGCAGCTTGCACCGCCGGTCACCGTCAAGTTGATGCTGCCGTCATTGGCACCGTTGCAGCTCACGTTCGTTCCGCAGACATAAGTTGCGGCGACACCTGAGCTGACGAGCAATGCTGGCTCGGTGAGCGTGAAGCTGCTGCTTGTGCTGAACAACCGTTGGCATCGGTGATGGTGACGCTGTAGTTGCCAGCGGTCAGGTTGCTGACGTCCTCTGTTGTTGCGCCGTTGCTCCAGTTGAAGGTGTAGGCTGTGCAGCTTGCGCCGCCGGTGACCGTCAAGTTGATGCTGCCGTCATTCGCGCCGTTGCAAGAGACATTCGTTCCGCAGACATAGGTTGCGGCGACACCAGAGCTGACCAACAAGGCTGGCTCGGTGAGCGTGAAGCTTGAGCTGGTGCTGCAACCGTTGGCGTCGGTGATGGTGACGCTGTAGTTGCCAGCGGTCAAGTTGCTGACATCCTCGGTTGTTGCGCCGTTGCTCCAGTTGAAGGTGTAGGCTGTGCAGCTTGCGCCGCCAGTCACCGTCAAGTTGATGCTGCCGTCATTCGCGCCGTTGCAAGAGACATTCGTTCCGCAGACATACGTTGCGGCTACGCCGGAGCTGACCAACAAGGCTGGCTCGGTGAGCGTGAAGCTGCTGCTTGTGCTGCATCCGTTGGCATCGGTGATGGTGACGCTGTAGTTGCCAGCGGTCAAGTTGCTGACGTCCTCGGTCGTTGCACCGTTGCTCCAGAGGTAGGTGTAAGCCACGCAGCTTGCGCCGCCGGTGACAGTCAAGTTGATGCTGCCGTCATTCGCGCCGTTGCAGGAGACATTCGTTCCGCATGCATAGGTCGAAGGAACGCCACTGCTTTCCAGCAAGGCTGGTTCGATCAATTCGCCCGTGGCATAAGCCTGGCAACCATTCGCATCCGTCACAGTCACAGCCACCGCGATTGCAGGCAGACCGTTGATCGAAGCCGAAACGCCCAAGGTGCTCCATGTGTAGGTATAAGGTGTGCATCCGCCAGCAGTATTGACCGTGGCCGAACCGTTGCTTGCACCGTTGCAGCTCACATTGTAGCCGCAAGCGTAGGTGCCCAAGCTGATATTCGCAGTCAACAAAGCAGGTTCGGTCAGGACAATCGTCTCTGTGGTGAAACATCCGTTGCGATCCGTCGCAGTCACCGAATAGGTACCTGCGGCGAGTCCGCTGATGTCCTCGCTCGTCGCGCCATTGCTCCAGATATAGTTGTAAGGAGCCGTTCCGCCATTCACCGTGTAGTCAATCGATCCGTCATTCGCCCCGAAGCAGCTCACGTTGAATCCGCAATTGCGAACCACAGCGCTGATCGCATCGGTCATCAAAGGTGGTTCGGTCAGCGTGATCGAATTCACCAGGAAGCAACCGTTTTGGTCGGTGACCGTCACCGTGTAGGTGCCTGCACCCAAGCCGGTGACCAGTTGTGTGGTTGCACCGTTGCTCCAGGCGTAGTTGTAGGCAGGTGTGCCGCCGCTGACATTCGCGAAGAGCATACCATCGCTTGCGCCGTTGCAGCTGATGTTCCATCCGCCTTGGTACACTTGCGGGATCAATGTGTTTGACAAGCTGTTTGGCGCAGTCAATGTGATGCTCGACGTCGAAGAGCAGCCGTTGGCATCGGTCACGGTCACGTCATACGTTCCGGCACCGATGCTGGACAAGTCCTCGGTCGTGGCACCGTTGCTCCAGAGATAGGTGTAGCTCAAGCAGCTTGCACCGCCGCCGGCGGTCAAGTCAATCGAACCGTCATTCGCCCCGTTGCAAGTCACGTTCCAGCCACCTTGATAGACCGGGCTTGTCGTGGCCGATGTGAGAAGTGCCGGTTCAGTCAGGGTCAATGTCGAAGTCGTCGTATTGCCGTTGAGGTCGGTGACCGTCACCGTGTAGGATCCTGCACCCAAACCATTGGCTGTGGCGGTCGTCTGACCGTTGCTCCACAGGTAGGTGTAAGGCAAGCATCCGCCGGTGGTCGTTACCGTTGCGCTGCCATTGGTGGCACCGTTGCAGGTCACGTTGTAGCCGCAAGCCACCGTCGGGCTGGCGGTTGTCGCTACCAACGGATCGTTGGTGACTGTGACCGTTGCCGCACAGGTGCTGCTGTTGGCGTTCACATCCGTGACTGTCAGTGTTACGTTGTTCACGCCGAGGTCATCGCAGGTGAATGTATTCGGATTCAACGTCGTCGTGGCAATGCCGCAAGCGTCATTGCTGCCGTTGTTGATGCTGCTCGCCAATACCGTCTGACTGCCGCTGCTGCCGAGGTTGATGGTCAGGTTCTGGCAAAGCGCGATCGGCGCAATGTTGTCCTGGACCGTTACCGCTGCCGAGCAGGTGCTGCTGTTGCCGTTGACGTCCGTCACGGTGAGGATCACCGTGTTCGGGCCTGCGACGTTGGCGCAGGTGAAGCTGCTGTTGTTCAGCGTCGTGGTGGCGATTCCGCAAGCGTCGCTGCTGCCGTTGTTGACTGCCGAGGCCGTCGTGCTGCCGTTGCCGGCGCTGTTCAGTTGAACCGTGACTGGCTGGCAAAGCGCAATCGGCGCAATGTTGTCCTGAACCGTTACCGCTGCCGAACACGTGCTGCTGTTGCCGTTGACATCGGTGACCGTGAGGATCACCGTGTTCGGACCTGCAACGTTGGCGCAGGTGAAGCTGCTGTTGTTCAGTGTCGTGGATGCAATGCCGCAAGCGTCGCTGCTGCCGTTGTTCACTGCCGAGGCCGTCGTGCTGCCGTTGCCGGCGCTGTTCAGTTGGAACGGTGACAGGCTGGCAAAGCGCGATCGGCGCAATGTTGTCCTGGACCGTTACCGCTGCCGAGCAGGTGCTGCTGTTGCCGTTGACGTCCGTCACGGTGAGGATCACGGTGTTCGGCGCCGGCGCAGGTGAAGCTGCTGTTGTTCAAAGTCGTGGTGGCAATCCCGCAAGCGTCAGTGCTGCCGTTGTTGACTGCAGAGGCAGTGGTGCTGCCGTTGCCGGCGCTGTTCAGTTGGACCGTTACAGGCTGGCAAAGCGCGATCGGCGCAATGTTGTCCTGAACCGTACGCTGCCGAACAGGCTGCTGTTGCCGTTGACGTCGGTTACGGTGAGGATTACCGTGTTGGCTCCGACATTGGCGCAAGTGAAGCTGCTGTTGTTCAGCGTCGTGGTTGCAATGCCGCAAGCGTCTGAGCTGCCGTTGTTGACTGCCGAAGCCGTCGTGCTGCCGTTTCCGGCGCTGTTCAATTGCACCGTCACAGGCTGGCAAAGCGCGATCGGGGCAATGTTGTCCTGAACCGTTACCGCTGCCGAGCATGTGCTGCTGTTGCCGTTGACATCCGTCACCGTGAGGATCACCGTGTTCGGACCGGCGACATTGGCGCAGGTGAAGCTGCTGTTGTTCAGCGTTGTGGTGGCAATGCCGCAAGCGTCGCTGCTGCCGTTGTTAACTGCAGAGGCCGTGGTGCTGCCGTTGCCGGCGCTGTTCAGTTGAACCGTCACAGGCTGGCAAATGGCGATCGGGGCGACAAGATCCTGGACTGTGACCGTGGCCGAACAGGTGCTGCTGTTACCTGAAGCATCCGTAGCGGTGAAGACCACAGTATTAGCCCCGACATTTGCACAGGTGAAGGTATTTGGACTTACAGTCGCGGTGAAAGGTCCGCAAGCATCAGCGGTTCCAAGCCCAACGACTGATGCGCCGATCGAACCGTTACCCAAGGTATTCAATTGAACCGACGCATTCGTGCATACCACTACCGGAGGCGTTACGTCGATTACCGTTGCAATCGCCGAGCAAGTAGAGGAGTTTCCGCTACCGTCGGTGATGGTGAGGATCACGGTATTCGCACCAAGATTGGCGCAGGTAAACGTATTCGGAGTCAAGCTAGCAGTGAAAACCGTACAATTGTCTCCGGAACCGAGACCAACCACCGAGGCACCGAGCGAACCATTGCCAACGCTGTTGAGGGTAACCGTGGCATTCGAACATACCGCAGTCGGTGCGATCAAATCGCGCACTGTCACAGTTGCCGAGCAGGTGCTGCTATTGCCATTGACGTCCGTCACAGTGAGGATGACCGTGTTGGCTCCCAAATTGGCGCAGGTGAAGCTGCTGTTGTTCAGGGTGGTGGTGGCAATGCCGCAAGCGTCATTCGAACCGTTGTTGACTGCCGAGGCAGTCGTGCTGCCGTTGCCGGCGCTGTTCAAGTTCACCGTCACATTCTGGCAAATCGCATTCGGAGCCTGTACATCATTCACCGTTACCGTAAAGCTGCAAGTCGCAGAACCGCATGGATTCGTCGCCGTGATTGTCACCGTTGTCGTTCCGCGGTTGAAGGTTGTGCCGGAACCTGTACCTGTGCCCGAACCTGTGGTTGCGCCCGAAAGCGTGTAGGCAAGCGTTGGGGTCGGTGCGCCCGTAACGACAGGTGCGTAGGTGACCACTTGCGTGCAGAGGTTGAGCGCCGTGTTCACAGTGATGTTGGCCGGGCAGCTGCTGAATGCAGGTGGCTGACAGCTTACCTCACCACGTACTGCGAAGTCATAAGGATTTTCGTTGCAATCGGTGTTGTTGATCACCACCGTTGCATTGTAGATACCCAATGGAGATGCTACGAAGGTCACCGTGAAGGTCGTGCTTCCACTCGGAGCAACCGTTGCAGGCAAGGTGATGCCGCCGACTGTGAAATTCGAAGCCTGGGCACCGGCCATCGTGATGGTCGAAACCGTCAGGTTGGAGGTGCCGCTGTTTTGAATGGTGAATGTCCTTGTGACCGGAACCGCAGGGAATGGCGTACCGAAATCGGTATGATCCGTCACTGTCGGGGTCAAGTCGCCGTCGACAATCGTCACCGAGTTGCCGGTCACGTTGATTTCCGGCGAATTCACCGTCACGTTGAAGCTGCAAGTTGCAGTTTGACCATTCGCAGCGGTCACAACATAGGTGTTGGTGGTTGTGCCGAGCGGGAAGGCAGCGCCTGAAGCAAGACCAGCGGTGCGCAATGTCGTTTGACCGGGGCAGTTGTCGCTGCCCGCCGGGGTGCTGTAGCTCACCACCGCGCTGCAAAGTCCGGGATCGTTGTTCACCGTCACGTTCGCAGGGCAGGTGATCGTCGGGAGTTGATTGTCGACGACCGTCACCGTGAATGAACAAGCAGCGGTGTTTCCAGCTACGTCCGTTGCAGTTGCATTGACCGTTGTCGTTCCCATTGCAAAAGTGCTGCCGCTTGCCGGGCTGCTCACTACGCTGGAAGAACAGTTATCCGTTGTCGTTACGGAGAACGTTACAGGTGCACTGCAAGCATTCAAGGTGTTGTTCACGCTGATGTTGGCAGGGCAGGCAATCGTCGGATTGGTGTTGTCGATCACCGTTACCGTTGCGGTACATGTGCTCTGATTGTTGTTCACGTCGCGTACCGTCAGGGTCACCGTATTCGGGCCGCGGTTGGCACAAGTGAAGCTGCTTGGGCTCACTGTCAATGGCTGCAAACCGCAAGCGTCTGACGAACCGTTGTTGACCTGCGTAGCCGTGACCGTCGCATTGCCGGAGCCGTTGAGGGCTACTGTCACGTTCTGGCAGACTGCGGTTGGTGCGGTCACGTCTTGGACCGTCACCGTAGCGGTGCAGGTATTCGTATTGCCCGAACCGTCGGTAGCCGTCAGGGTGACCGTGTTGGCACCGACATTGGCGCATCCGAAGGTGGATGGTGCAACCGAAACCGTCGGGACACCGCAGTTATCCGTGCTGCCGTTGTTCACCGCTGCTGCAGTCACCGAACCCGATCCGCCTGCATTCAACTGGATCGTTACATTCCGGCAGATTGCAACCGGAGCCTGCTGATCTACAACATTCAAGTTGAAGGTGCAGTTCGCGGTATTGCCGTTCACGTCCGTCGCTGTCAGGGTCATCGGAGAAACCCCGATCGGTGCACTGGCAAGGTAGGCAGGGCTTTGGGTCACCGAAGCGACACCGCAGTTGTCGTTGACAGTCGCTGTGTTGGTGCTCGTGATTTCAGCGGTGAAGTGTGTGTCGTCACAACCTGCGTCAAATTTCGGATCGATCGCGAAGTCGATGCGGTCGCCGCAGGCAACTGTGGTAGGAACATTCAGCGTGACCATCGAACCGGGGATGTTCAGGTAATTCTGGATCTCCACACCGTTTTTGAAGACGCGGATGTTGGCACCGTCGCCGCAAGAGGTGTTGCGGTCATAGAATTGAATCCGGATATTGACTGCTCCCGAATACGTGCTGATCCACCTGCGAACGGCCCATTTCAGGTCATTCACACCAGGGTGGCCACCATTCGCATCCAAATAAGGCGTGCTGAATGCTTGGGCGTCCTGCCATACGAATCCAGTCCAGGTCGGAAGATTCGTAAAGTTGTTGGAGGAGTTGGCGAAATATTGACCGTAGAACCAGTTGCGATAGCCTTGACCTCCGAAGAAGTCCGTGCTGCTGTTGGTGATCAGCGTGGTACCCGTGGTGATGAAATTCGGAACCGTTGCCTGGCAGAATCCATCGGCACACATCGTGATTGGAGCAGGGCAAACGATCGTAGGAGGTGTATTGTCGCGTGTGATCACGACATCATCCTGCGAATCCGCGCAAAGGCCGTTCAACAATGTCCAGCGGAAGGTATTCGGTCCGACACCCAAGCCTGTGACACCCGAAGTCGGGCTCGTAGGTGTGGTGATCGTGCCGGTACCGCTGACCAGGGTCCAGGTGCCGCCACCTGTGGTCGGGGTATTGCCAGCCAAAGTCGCAGTTGTGGTACAAACCGATTGATCAGGTCCTGCATTCGAAGCTGTGAATTGATTGACCGTTACCGTCACCGTCGCGCAGTTGGTTGTATTGCAGGTGCCGCTTGCACGCACAAAATACGTTGTTGTAACCGTTGGAGTAACTGTGACAGAAGCTCCAGTTCCCACCAACGTGGTTCCGCAGCTTCCCGAATACCAGTTGTAAACCGCGCCGGTTCCCAAAATGCCACCCACTTGTGTGAGCATTGTCGGGGTTCCGTTGCAAACCGTGGTCGTGCCAGAAATGGAGGAAGGTTGGGTCGAACCGGTGTTGATCGTGATGACCACATCATCGGTCGAGGCCAAACAAGGTGTATTCGAGATCGTCCAGCGCAGGGTGTAGCTATTGCCGGCTACGCCCGTGAAGGAAGAAGTCGGACTGGAAGCGGTTGCGATCGAACCGCCGGTTCCCGTGATGATGCTCCATGAACCGGTACCGTTGACCGGGGTATTGGCCGCAAGCGTTGTGGTCGTGTTGCAAGTTGCCTGATCGGGACCTGCGTTAGAGACCGTTGTTGCTGGGGTTACCGTAATGGTGCCTGTGGCAGTGGAAGTACATCCTGACGCGCTCGTCACCGTCACCGTGTAAGTCGTGGTAGCCGTAGGCGAAACCGTTAACGTTGGTGTCGTTGCGCCGGTGTTCCAAGCGTAGGTCGCTCCTCCCGAGGCAGTCAGCGTCGCAGAGGATCCGAAGCAAATATTCGTGCTACCTGTGACCACAGCCACCGGCAACGGATTGACCGTCACCGTGCGCGTTGCAGTCGAGGTGCAACCGGCGCCGCTGGTAACCGTGACCGTGTAGGTCGTCGTTGTGGTCGGATTCACCGAAATCGAAGCCGATGTTGAACCCGTGCTCCAGAGATAAGTGCCGCCGCCGGAGGCGGTCATGGTCGTGGATTGACCGTTGCAAATCGTGTTGGTTCCAGAGATTGCTGCAACCGGCAACGGATTGACTGTAACCGTTCCAGATGCCGTAGCCGTGCAACCTGCAACACTGGTCACTGTCACAGTGTAGGTTGTCGTCGATGTTGGATTCACCGAAATCGAAGCCGATATCGCACCATTGCTCCAGAGATATGTACCACCGCCGGAAGCCGTGATCGTGGCAGTTTGCCCGTTGCAAATCGTTGCACTCGTAGCTGCTGCGGCTGGTAGCGGATTGACCGTCACCGTTCTCGTTGCGGTTGCTGTACAACCGGCGCCGCTTGTAACGGTAACCGTGTAGGTCGTCGTTGCAGTTGGATTCACAGAAATGGAAGCAGCAGTTGAACCCGTGCTCCAGAGATATGTGCCGCCGCCGGAGGCGGTCAAGGTCGTGGATTGACCGTTGCAAATCGTGTTGGTTCCAGAGATTGCTGCGACTGGCAATGGATTGACGGTCACCGTGCCAGATGCCGTAGCCGTGCAACCTGCAACACTGGTCACTGTCACCGTGTAGGTCGTCGTCGATGTTGGATTCACCGAAATCGAAGCCGATATCGCACCGTTGCTCCAGAGATATGTGCCACCGCCGGAAGCCGTGATCGTGGCAGTTTGCCCGTTGCAAATCGTTGCACTCGTAGCTGCTGCGGCTGGTAGCGGATTGACCATCACCGTTCTCGTTGCGGTTGCTGTACAACCAGCACCGCTAGTAACGGTAACCGTGTAGGTCGTTGTGGCAGTTGGATTCACAGAAATGGAAGCAGCAGTTGAACCCGTGCTCCAAAGATAAGTGCCGCCGCCGGAAGCGGTCAAAGTCGTGGATTGACCGTTGCAAATGGTGTTGGTTCCGGAGATTGCAGCGACTGGCAATGGATTGACGGTCACAGTGCGCGTTGCCGTTGCTGTACAACCTGCCCCGCTTGTAACTGTTACCGTGTAAGTCGTTGTTGCCGTCGGACTCACGGAAATCGAAGCAGCAGTTGAACCTGTGCTCCAGAGATATGTGCCGCCGCCGGAGGCGGTCAAGGTCGTGGCTTGACCGCTGCAAATCGTGTTGGTGCCTGTGATGGCAGCGACAGGCAATGGATTCACGGTCACTGTGCGTGTTGCTGTTGCTGTACAACCTGCCCCACTTGTAACCGTTACCGTGTAAGTGGTTGTTACCGTTGGACTCACGGAAATCGAAGCAGCCGTTGAACCTGTGCTCCATAGATATGTGCCACCACCAGTAGCAGTCAGCGTCGTTGAACTACCCGTACAAATTGTATTCGTGCCTGAGATGGCTGCAACGGGAAGTGGGTTCACGGTGACCGTACGAGATCCAGTCGATGCGCAACCATTGTTGGTCACGGTGACTGTATAAGTTGTAGTGGAGGTTGGTGCAACGTTAATGGAGGCGGTGGTTGCGCCATTGCTCCAAGCGTAGGTACCACCACCCGTTGCTGTAAGCGTCGTGGATTGCCCCGTGCAGATTGAATTGGTGCCAGAAACGGTCACCACTGGGTATGGATTCACGGTGACGGTTGTGGAAGATGTCGAAGAACAGCTTCCACCAAGGAAAAATGTCACTTCCATGTTCTGCGAAACAGCGGTACACGTTCCAGTTCCCAAACCGCCCCAGTTTTCGTTGTTGATCTCAGGACGGACGACAAAAGGGCCTGCTCCATCGCAATTGCAAGAACTCGTGTTTACGTGCAAAACCACACCAGGAGATCCAGAGCAAGGTGATAATCCTGCCACGCAACCTGTAGACACATTCCAGGTATTGGCACCATCGACGATCGTTACAGCCGTACCAGTGCGCAAAGCGTTGGCAATCGCCAAAACAGATGCTGGATTGGTAACCGTCAATCCGCCTGGATTCTGAGAGCCACGAACAACCAAACTTGTATAGTTGTAGGAACCCAATAGTTGACTTCTGAAGTTACACCAGTTGGTGGCTTGAGTAACCGGAATGGCGCTTTGAGTAAAATTCTCATTGTAGGAGATTTGCGACACGGTACTTGCCGTCAAAGTATAGGTTGTGGTCGAAGTTGGAGATGCGATCGGATTAAGGGCTGAAGGATTCGACAATCCAGCACTTGGACTCCAAGAAAATACTGATCCGTTGGAAGTCGCATTGAGCGTGGTTGACGAACCGGAGCAAATCGATTGATTGGCACCAGCGTTTACGGTAGGTGATGGAGTAACATTTATTGTAACCGTATTGGAATAAGTAACAACACCGCACAAATCGGTGGCACGACGTCTAAAACAAGTTGTCGAAGCCAATCCTGATGGCGGATCATAACTTGCAGCCGTTGCTCCAGAGATAGTAGTGAAGCCGCCTGTACAATTGACTTGCTGCTCCCATTGGTAACTGACACTGCCAGCGCCAACAGCGGCCGTAGAATTTGCTAGGATGCTCGGATCCCCACTCGCACAGATCGTTTGGCCTCCACCAGATATGGATCCGCCATTGGCAGAGATTGGCGTCAATCTCACAGCACCATATGAACCGCCGCCAAACTCCTGAATGTCAAGAAGCACGGTCGAACCAGCAGTCAAATAGTAATTCCCAATGAATGCATTGGTTGCGCAACAACCACCGTTGGCTACAAGTGTTCCATTGATGTAGAGCCAATAATTGTCGTCGAAGTCAATTGAAACACTGTAAAGACCGCAAGGGAAACCTTGCCGCATCATACGGAAAGTGTGGTTGTCATCGGTTACTGAACAACCATTCCAACCAGCTGCGGTGCTGGGATTGCTACCGCTACCCCAATCGTTTGTAGAAATATTGGAAAGCGAATTGCGGACATAATAACCGCGGTACCCACCATTGTTATTGAAGTAGTCGTTGAAACCATAGTTATACCATTGTCCATCGTTAATGTAGGAGAATGGGCTACCTGAAGGTGCTGTAACGATAACTTGGGCCACTGATGAGTATACAGCAGGGCAGGCTCCGTTTTGCACCAGAGCGCGTACTTGCCAAGTGCCGACAGTTGTGAAACAACAGTTGCTCGGTGCAGTGGTGCTGCCGCCGCCTCCCCAGTTCACAAAACCGCCGCCAGGCGGTGCATATTCCCATTGAACAACCGTTCCAACGTGCCCTGACAAGGTATGTTGTGTTGGTACGACACCACTGCAACCAAAGATTGTTTGAGAGGCAGGGCTCACTGTACCGCCAACGGAAGTCGCAGATACAGTCACCGTTGTCGTTGCATCGATGCAGCTAGGGCTACAATTTGTATAACACGAAGTCCATGTTCTTCGCAAGTAAGTCCATGTGCCGGCAACTGACGGCACGTTGCCAGCAAGAGACTGAGAGTTGTTTTGTCCTAGGTATTCCCATTGACCATTGCTTGGGTTGTTGCGGTACCACTCGATAAAAAGAGAGGAGGCGCCCCCACCATTCGTGGAGTTGACACTACTATTGATATTCACTGCGGATCCAAGGCAAATCGTGGAGGCAGACGGGGAAATGCTACCTGGCGTAGGAGTTGGACAGGCAAGTTCCTTGTAGTAGTTCATGGTAAACGCATTTGCCGAGGTTCCAGTACAGGCATGCGAATTATAGGAATAATAAGGGGCAATGATCACATAATAGGTTCCACTCGAGGGACATGTCCATTGGAAATCGTTTGGCTGCCAAGTATTGAAGGCCCCAGAGCATGAACCGTCCACTCCAGAAAGTATCCCACAAGCTGAATTTGTGATCTTGATATCTGGATCCCAGTTGGAAGTAATATTGCCACTTCCAGGTGCATTGGGGCAGAGGTCAAAGTGATAAATGTAGCCCGCTTCCCCGTTGAAGCTGGCCACATATGCGCCGCCGTTTCCACAGTTTCCGGAAACGTTGTAGGCATAGACAGATGTTCCAATCGTACCTAATGCGGCATCAGCCGGGGTACAACTGCCGCAAGGCCTGGGAGCTGTATAGTATACTTCGAAATATTGCCTGTTAATATAGTGGTATTGGGTGTTGCAGAAAGTGTAAGTGTAGGGCCAAGTATTCCCTTCCCAATTCGTATACGTTACCGATCCAGAAGATACGCCATTCCCGTAGGATCCCCAAACATCAAATACATCCGTACGATTAGAGCAACAGATGCCCGACAAAGAGGTTCCGTTGTTTCCAGCAGGTCCAGATACCCGGTAGCGAATCTCTGATCCATAACCTGCATTTTGCGAATAAATTGTACAGTAGCTGCGCGTGTCATAAACAGTTGAGTTAACCGGCAAGCCGTTGACAGTATAATTGTATCCGCAGTAGCCCGTTGGGAATGCCCCATCAGGGCAATAAGATGTTCCATAGATCGGGTAATAGTCTGTGACAATTACGGGGTCTACGGTGACCGGATACACTCTGCTTGGATCCTTGAACCAAGAAGCAGGCATTTTCAATCGAAGAAGCCATTCCTTGCTGGAAACCTCCACAATTTCATAAAAACCATGGACCTGGTGCTCTTCCAGCTTGTCTAATCCCTTATAGTTATCCCAGATGTTTGCCTCGAGGATTCTAGTCTTCACTTTTCCGAATTCATCCGTGATGATGACGTCTCCTTGCCAACCCAATTGCTTTTCGGCGCCTCTCGAGACATCCTTGCTGATTTTCCATCCGATAGGCAATTCAAAAGATTCCTCAAAAACGACAACTTCCCCTGTTGTTGCAAGGAAGGTCTTGTCCAACACCTCAAAACTGGATTTCAAACCGTCCAGACCAAAGCGCAATTGATAATTCATGCTAGGCATGAAATTAGAGTAGTTACATATCTGCTCCCCAATTGCTCTGTGGGATGTATTTCCTTTTGATTCGCTGACAATTTCCCCTATGCTATTCATCTGAAAAACGCGATTCGTTTTTCCAAAAGTGATGCCTTCGCCGTTTGACGTAAGGTGGAAAAATGCCGATGCATCGCGGGCATCAAAATCAATCGGATACTTGATTTCACTCATTACATACCTTCCTTCAATTCCCGCAGGAACCAAGGTCTCTTTAACATTTCTCCATTTCCCATTCCTATCAAGGTAATTGATGGGCGTCAACGCCGATTGCCTGAGGCACATAGCACCCGTTGAAAGATTGTAAAAATAGGTGGAGAACTCGCTTCTTCTGTCCACCAATTCAATAAAATCCGGAACTACAACTCCAGCCGAATCCTTGAGTTTCTCCTTTCCATAATCTGGATGCGCCCGCGAACGCAAAAGCTCTTCGTTTGTTGGAATACCCTGTTCAACGGGAGTTTCGCTACCTACCGACGAAGGCGACATCCAACCATTCGATTCCAAATAGCTGCGTTTTGCAAGATCATGGGCCATTGCGTCAACTCCCTGATCTCCAGTTCTAAGAAATTTTGGAAATCCAATTGGAAGATCTTCGATTGCCGGAATGCTGGAATTGGGTTGAGGTGCGAGACTAGACGCCCCTCCCATCAATTGCTCCTCAGGATGCGCTTTGATCCAAGCCTCCTTTTGGACCAGCATTTGCTGATGCTCATTTTGTGGAATCGGACCTGGCACTACTTGGCCTTGTGCTAACAATACCATTGGGCTAACCAATACGGCGACTCCCAAAATGCACCCGGTAATAAATTTGTGGATTCTCATAAGTCTTGCGATGAAATCTTCCTTGGATTGAGGCGAGGGAATTATTGGTTGCTCCTGTTTTTGGGATCAGTTGCATCGTTGGGCTGTGGTACACGCAGTTGATCGCCTTCCTTGGTTGGATGGCTAGCCTTCATGCGATGATATTCCTCCATAGACTCCGCAGCGTTTGCCTTATCTTGTTCCGTGAGAACCCTAGGTTCGTTTAGATGAACTACGGGGATTGAAGGTGGCGACAACGGGGCAGGCTTGCCAATGCCATTGCCAAGGGGCAAAGCTGCTGTACTGTCGGAGGGGATTCTAAACGACATATTCAAATCACTGGATGCGTCTGTTGCGACTTTCGTGATTCCAATGGGAGAAGGCGAGGCATTGATCGGCCGACCAGCTGCATCACGATTGGGAGAAGTCACAATGATGCCGTCCACACTTTTCGAGGTAGGAACCGCCCCACCTTGCGCCTTGACGCTTCCGAAAAAGGCAAGAATCCCGACGAGAAGCATCGAGCCATTCAAAACGTTCCGTATTTTCATAACATTCACCAATTTTCAAACCCAATAAACAACTATACCACATCACCAAAAGGCAATGCGGTTCCGTTTCAACTACCAATTGTGGGTTTCCCCAAGTGTGCCTTCGTCCAAAACAGTTGATTGACTTCCAGCAAACCGAATCTAAGTAAGTAAGAAAATAACCATAAAGCAAGCGCATTTAAAAAAGGATCCTGCAAAACGCGGGACTCAACTTTCCTCAAAATCCAGTATACAACGACTGAGAGACCGTTCCGATGCATTCGCAATTCCCAGAGACAAACTATCGAGATCTGTCAAGCAAAATCACAACACTCTATTTATCAAATACTTAACTAGACACAAAACTCAAATGCCTCCCCGACACCTAGTCCCCAAGACCCAAAAGCTCCCCATACAGTGCCAATTGGCAAGTCATTGTTGCCCATTACGGATGTAAGAATTCAGTGGGATTTTGATCAGAAAGAGATTTCAGCATCGCCCGACTTTATGTGGATAAACCATTCGATTCCGATCGAAGCCCAACGAAATCGACCTGCAATTTAGTCGATTGGCCAAGTCCATTTTCGACCTCGATCCGACAACATCAGAGCTGACTTTTCCGACCGGCTGCTGGTAACTGACGGGAATTTCATTTGCTTTAAGAAAAAAAACGTTGCAGCAAACCTTCCGATGCAACCACTCCTACCATCGCCATCCAAGTCCAAAGCATCCTGAAATCACTGGCAAAAAAGCTACTCTCCCTCCTCACCTGCCTCGGCCTTTGGTCGGGCATCACATTTGCCCAAGGGGCAGATGCCGTTGGAATTCAAGACAGTACCGGCATGCCCGGTGACAATTTCAGCCTTGAAGGCGCCCTTCAACAGTTTAAAGAGGCCACCTCTCTCGAAGACTTCGAGCAGCGTCTCAATACGGAAGCCAACGGCGTCAACAACCTCGACCTCAACCAAGACGGCGAAACGGACTACATCCGCGTCGAGGACCATCTCGAAGGCAATGCCCATGCCATCGTATTGCAAGTCCCTGTCAATGAGACCGAATCCCAAGACATCGCCGTCATCGAATTGGAGAAAAACGGTGAATCTTCAGCCATCCTGCAGATTCTCGGTGACGAAGAGGTCTACGGCGAACAGGTCATCGTCGAACCCACCGGCGATGACGTAGAAAACAGCAATGGCCGCGGACCCGCCATGCCCGAAATCACCTATTCCCCTGCCGTGGTCGTCAATGTCTGGGGCTGGTCGACCGTGCGGTTTGTGTACGCACCTGCTTACCGTCCCTATGTTTCACCTTGGAAATGGCGGCACTACCCAGGCTGGTACCGCCCATGGCGTCCGGCGCCTTGGCGCAGACACCATATTCTATGTGCACCCTTCCGCGCGCATTACCGTCCCGTAACCACCCACCGCGTCGTCGTCGCGCACGGGGTTTACCGCCCCCACCGCCATACCTCGGTCGTCGTCGTGAACCACTACCGTCCGGCAAGGGCGCATTACCAAAAGCGCCAAGTCACGGTCGTCAAAGGTCCAAGAGGCGGCACCAAAGCAGTCGTGGTCCACAAAGGTCCAAGGGGCGGCCGCAGAAGGTAAATCGCCAGTGTGATAAGGCATCTCAATTTGCCAACTCGGATGAGATTCTGGGTTGTCAAATTCTGTTTTTGAGGGGGCGCGAAGCAGCGGCATCCTGCTGCACGTAGACTGAACATTTGCCTCCTGTGTAGCCACAGCAGCCGAGCTTCACCGAATTTCTCATCCCAATTGATTCAAAAAAGCGAATCCAAAAAAACTCTGCAGACTTTGCGTTTTCTTTCGTCAGTTGAAACGGAAAGTGCGCAAAGGTTCGCAGAGGGCACAAAGACTCGAACAGGCATCCTTCTACAAGGCTGATCACATTCCTTGAACCGTTGATTTTCATTTAGCTGCGCTGAACTTCGTTTCTCATTTGTTGGCGCGATTACTCATTTCTAATTTCTCATTTCTAATTCCCTTCTCCCCATTCCCAAAATCTCCATTATCTTCGGCAAACGATGTCCACATCCGCCTCACTCGAAGAACTCGTCACCCTCCCCCTCACCGGGCTGCGGTACGCCCTGTCGGATAAACTCCTCAAAATCAACACATCCGACCGCTTCAATCCCGCCAAGGCGGAGCAGGTCGATGGACTCGTGCAGGCCCTCGAGGCCGCCGAAGTCAACGTGAGTCAGCTGTGGAACATCAAATTCAAGACCGAAGACCTGCTCGCGGCCATCGCCGAAAAGAAAAGTGTCGCCGACAAAATGTGGGACTTGATCACATCCCTCAAGATCATCGTCGCCGACAAAAAGATCCACCTCGAACTCGAGCAGGCCATCGAGCGCCTCATCCGCGATTGGCAAGGCAACATCTTCCCGGCCGAGGAACTCAAGCACATCATGGTCGAATTGCAGGCCGTCGCCAAGGACAGGCTGCTCGATCAGGAAATTGACAACGCGTTCAAAGGCATTACGACCGGGCAAGCGCCGCGTGACATTCGCCTCGAAACACCCGAACAGCAATTGGTTTGGGGCGCCCATATCCTCTTTCTGATCTATAACCCCTACCTAATGCGGGCTTGGCCGGAAAGTCGTCGCAAAAATGGATTCGACCTCGTCAAAAGCGCCCTTTGGCAACAATTGCTCGCTTGCCACCAAGTTCGGTACCTCCGGGCCATCTTCGGTTCACATATTTACAACCTCCTCCGCCGAACGGATATTATGGTCGGATGGGGCGCGCCGGGATCCTGGTTTTATTATGCTGTGAATCCGGCGCCGGGTCGGATCAACTGTGATTTATTGTATTCCCTGCTCGTCGGATTTGACCATGCGCGGGCCTGCACGGTGCACGAAATCGGCCATGCCGTGCAAACAAGAGGGGTTCCGGACTATATCCAAGACCTGAACACAGCCGTTTCCGAACTCGACGACGATCAGGCAATGGAGGCAAGCCAAGTCTTGCGCCTCAAACAATATTTTCTGAATGCCTGCGAAGACAATTGCGTCAACCGTTATACCGCTGAAATCGGAAAAGTATTGGGGCAGGATTATGCCTATTCTTTGAATTATTGGTACACGGCAATTGGGGATGTTGGCCGGAGATTTACGCGACAGGAGGTCATTTATTCGGAGGACAGCCCGCAGCAGCGCTTCAAGAATCTCACTTTCATCATCAGCCGGGTATTTTGCGCCAACAATGGATTGTTTCCCAATACCTTAGCCGGATGGGAATCCTTGATGGCGCGCCCCGATTGGATCGAAGGTCGTGACCGCAATCTCCCCGAATTCAAGCTTTCACAGGAGGCTGCATTCCAACAACTGATGCAAATGTGCGAGGAGGTGGAATATTATTTTCCAGACCTCGCAGAAATGGCAGGCGGCCCTGAATATTATGGTGAATTAGCCGAGGCCTATTCCAAAAAACGCTTCGAATTGATCCACGAAATCTGGCAATTGTATGCCCAAGATCTTGTGGACCAAATTACCGAACAAAAACCTGACGAAGTGGACGATTCGATGGACCGTTTCCAAATGGAAATGAACCATACGCCGCCACCTCCGAAGAAAGACAAGAAAAAGGACGAGGACAAAGACGACAAAGAGGAGGAAAAGAAAAACAACGACGACAACCCCAATCCGCCATCCGAAGCTGATCAGGATTCCAAGAAGAAAATGGAAAAGCCTGAAGAAGAGAAGGAAGGCGACGAAAAACCCTCCGAAAGTGAGCCCGACGATTCGGGCGGCGGCGACGGCGAAGATGAAAGTGCAGGGGATTCGGCCGAATCTCCCCCCGAGGACAGCAATGATTCCGGGGACGACGGCGATCAGCAGGAAAAGGATCAGGAACAAGGCAGCGAACCCGACAGTGGCGGTTCGGGCGCCCCCGACAAGCCTGCCGAAAAGAAAGAGAAGCCCGAAAAAGAGGAAAAGGAAGAGAAGGAGGACGAAAAGGACCGCAAAGAAAAGGAAATGGAAGGCCCCGCCCCCGAAGGCGCGGAAACCAAACCCGACGATGCGCTTGAACAAGACGAGGTCGAGCGGCCCGACGACGTCGAGCAAAAGGATGCCCCTGCCGAGCCGCCGCAGGAAGTTTCCCCCGAGGAACTCGAAGAGCTCATGAAAGAGCTCATGGAGCAATTCAAGGAACTTGTCGAATTTAAGGAAGACAGCACCGCCGAGGAGGAAGTCGTTGAAGACGAAGAAAATCCCGAAGCCGAATTGATCCGTGAGGTGGAAGACGAAACCCTTCCACCGGAGCAGAAGCCTGAGGAGGAAAAGCCCAAGGACCAAGGCGGTGACCGTGGCGATGCCAAGGGCGGCAACCCCGACAGCAAGGGGGTGCTCGACCGGGAAAATACGCCCGACGAGTCCATGGCCTCCATCGAGGAATTGCTCGAGGCCCTGAAAGCCAACGAAGAAAGCGAGGCCCACAAAGAGGAACGGCGCAAGCCGCAGGAACGAGATCAGGAGCAAAAGGAGGCGATGAAATTCGACATCCCGCCTCAAATGAGCCTTGACCAACTCGCAAAAGGCAATTGGGAAGACTTCAATCGCCGCGTGGCCTTGCATGGTCCGGTCATCGCCGTCATGGCCAAAGCCTTGGAAAAGCTGAAGGACGCCCAACTCAAACTCATTTTCCGGGTTTCCAAAAAGCATCAGCTTATTCCACCGGGCGGTGACTTGCGCAGATTTGACCAAGCCAAGATGCAAAGCCTCATCGAACGCATCTCCAAGCAGGAAAAATTTGACAAAGAGCACCTGAGCATGTTCAAAAAGGACGATCGCCTTTCGGCTGTTACACGACCGACACGCATCATTCTCATTGACGGCTCGCGCTCGATGACCTTTGGCAGTCAGCCCCTTCCGATGGACAAGGCCATTCAAGAGGCGGTGATCGACTTTATGGCCAGCAAAATGGCAGGCTACGACACATATATTACGATGTTTGGTCCGCTGAATCCGATCCTGCTCGCCGAACCCGGAGACAATCCGGTCGAAATTGGCAAGCGCATCGAGAAGGTACACGGCGGCCTGAACACGATGACCTACCTCGCTCCTGCCCTGCTTCAAGTCATCGAAAAGGTAGCCTACCGCAAAAAATTCGAAGAATCCTTTGTCGGCTTCACCAATTTCGTGATCTACACCGACGGCGACATCGACGACCTGAAAGCGAGCCGCGAATTGATCGAGCAGATTTTCGCCCATGCGCCCAAAAGCACATTCGACTTTGTCATGATCACCGACAAACACGCCACCCCAATGGACGTACTCATCCGCACCATCCAAGTCAACAACCCGATCCACGAAATAGGTATGGTGCGCAGCACAGCCTCACGGCATTTTCCGCTCGCCTTGACCGCGACAATGAAGCTCACCTCCCGCATTGCGAAAACCAAAAGCGGATTCGCAGACCCCGCCTTTCTGAGAACCGGACAGTTTCGCAGGTTGCTGCATTTGTTGACGAAATAATCCATTCCAACCGTCTTCATCGAATGAACGCAAAGTACGCGAGTTAAGATCTTGCGGGCGATCCCCGCGCAAGCGCGGGTCGGGTCATGCGGGGCTGCGGTCTTGCAGACACCCACCTCCGGCGGGTCCCCTCCTACCCCTATCGCGGGAACATATCGATGATCAGTTCGAGGAAACAGTTCGAGCCCAGAGGACCGTCATATCGGCTGAACAGTTCAAGGAATGATTCCAACGAATAAGCCCTCAAAAACCAAATTGGCAGCCGGCCATCCCCAAAGGGACCTCCGACTGCCAATTCTCCATTCTCAATGATCAATGCTGCGCTGATTGCTTCGCAATTCTACATTGACAACTGATTACCTGTTCAAGACCAGCTTCTTGGTCATCACCTCGCCGTTGCTGGTGATCAGCTTGGCGAAGTAGATGCCTTGAGCGACGTTTTCAGGCTTCCATTCGACTTCGTAGTTGCGGTTGGCTTCGGCCATGCCGTCAAACAAGACTGCAACTTGCTCACCCGTCATGCTGAACACACGCAACTCGGCAGCACCATCCTGTGGCAAGCTGAAGCGCACCGTGGTCATGCTGCTGAAGGGGTTCGGGAAGGCTGCCAATTCCGCCTCGCCACCGTCTTGAGCGGCAGCTGCGCTGCTTGGCTCGTCGGTCTTGAGGTTGGTACATGGCGACACCGCACCGCAAGCACCGAGGTAGTCAGCCGTGTGGCCCGGGATGTGCTGTCCAACAGCGTTGGCTGCAATACACAGCGTCTGCGGATTGCCAGTGTTGCCGGGAGGCGTGTGGCAAATGGTGACCTTCGTCAAACCGTTTCCGCAGCGGATGTCAGTGGCGTTCACCACCATGCAATCGGTGTAGGTACAGCCGTTGGCATCGGTCACCGTGTAGCAGTACGTCGTCGTTACCGATGGGCAAACGGTCACCGTTGAGCTGTTGCTCACCAATGTTCCGGTCGACGAACCGATGTTCCAGCTTACCGTGTAAGGTGCCACCCCGCCCGTCTGTGTTCCCACGAGGGTTGCACAGTTGTTGGTCGTGTAACCGAAGAGTACACACTGATCAGGTCCTGCATTGCTGACCACAGCCGCAGGCTGCGTCAGGGTGATGCTGCTTGTGGTCGTGCAACCATTGGCGTCCGTCACCAGGATGCTGTAAGTGCCGGCAACCAAGCCGCTGAACGTCGTCGTGCCCAAGCCAGATTGCGTGACAGTCAGCGGACCGCTGATGGTCACCGTTCCGTTCACGCATGTTGCGCCGCCGTTCCAGTTCACGGTGAACTCACCATTCGCCTCGCCATAGCAGCGGATGTTGTAGCCGCCCACGTAGGTGAGTGCAGGGGTTGAGGTGATCACAAGCGGTGCAGGTTGGGTCAGCGTGATGCTTCCCGTTGCCACACATCCGTTTGCGTCAGTTACAGTCACCGTGTAGGTGCCCGCAGCGACGTTGGTCAGGTCCTCGGTCGTTGCGCCATTGCTCCACAGGTAGGTGTAGCCCGTGCAAGAGGCACCGCCAGCCACCGTCATCGCCACGATGCCGTCAGAGCCGCCGTTGCAGCTGATGTTGTAGCCGCAAACCTGTACCGGGCTCGAAATCGCCACCGTCAACAGCGCAGGCTCGGTCAGGGTGATGCCGTCGGTGAATGAACAGCCGTTGGCATCGGTCACCGTCACCGAATAGAAGCCTGCGCTCAGGCCCGTACGGTCTTCGGTCGTTGCACCGTCGCTCCAGATGTAGGTGTAGGCCACGCAAGACGCGCCACCGGTCACATCCAGGTTGATCGCGCCGTTGTTGCCCCCGTTGCAGCTGATGTTGTAACCGCAAGCAAAGGTCGGGCTGCTGAAGTTCGTCTTCTCCAACACAGCAGGCTGTGTCAGGGTGAAGGTCGAGGTCGTGCTGCAGCCGTTCACGTCGGTGACTGTCACCGTATAGGTACCCGCGGTCAAGCCGCTGATGTCCTCGGTCGTCGCACCGTTGCTCCAAGCGTAGCTGTAGGCTGCACAGGTTGCACCGCCGGTGGCGGTCAGGTTGATGCTGCCGTCGCTTGCACCGTTGCAAGACACGTTCGTTCCGCAGACATAAGTTGCTGCCACACCGCTGCTTTGGAGGAGAGCAGGTTCGGTGAGTGTGAAGCTCGAGGTCGTGCTGCAACCATTGGCGTCGGTCACCGTCACGCTATATGTGCCGGCGGTCAAGCCCGAGACGTCCTCGGTCGTCGCGCCGTTGCTCCAGTTGAAGGTGTAGGCCCTGCAATCCGCGCCGCCGGTGGCGGTCAGGTTGATCGAACCGTCATTGGCGCCGTTGCAAGAGACATTCGTTCCGCAAGCGTAGGTCGCGGCGACGCCGCTGCTTTGCAGCAAGGCAGGCTCGGTGAGCGTGATGCTTGCGGTGGTGCTGCAACCGTTGGCGTCGGTGACCGTGACACTGTAGGTGCCGGCGGTCAGGCCGCCGAGGTCCTCGGTCGTTGCGCCGTTGCTCCAGTTGTAGGTGTAGGCCACAAGTTGCGCCACCTTCGGGGGTCAAGTTGATCGAACCGTCGCTTGCTCCGTTGCAGCTGATGTTGTAGCCGCATTCGAAGGTTGCAGAGGTGATCGACTGCACACGCAGTTGGTCAGGCTCGGTGAGCGTGAAGTTGCTTGTCGTTGAACAGCCATTGGCATCGGTGATCGTGACGCTGTAGTTGCCGGCAGTCAAGTTGCTGACATCCTCCGTGGTTGCGCCGTTGCTCCAGTTGAAGGTGTAGGC